>CAYQVN010000122.1:0-6722 GCA_964420895.1 uncultured Nitrospirota bacterium
CCCGAACCCGATCGAACTGCTCCTCTCGGCCATGGCCTCCTGTATCGAGGCAGCCTTCTACGAATTCGCCGAATACCAGGGACTGACGATCCACTCCGTCACGGTGGACATCAAAGGGAAACTCGATTTGAGAGGTCTTTTCATGGTGGATGAGAGTGTTGATGCCGGATTCCAGGACCTGGCCTATACCTTCCGGATAGAGACGCCCGACCCTCCCGAGAAGGTGAAAAGCCTGGCGGAAAAGGTCGTCGCCCATTGCCCCGTCGTCGACAGCCTGCGGCGACCCATCGATGTCCACGGGGAGATCGAGATCCGGAAGCCCGAATAGACAACAAAATCCGCATATCCTAATTTACTAATGTTTTCAAACAGTTATTTGCTGGAAAGGATTTGACAACCCCCGGATTCGGTGTTATTAATTCATATCGTTCATTTTTCCCCACAGGAGGTTTAAAAGGAGAGATCGGCTCACATCGGACAAGTTTCATAAGTTCAAACAGAGGGAGGCGTTCATGGATGAGACAAGAAAACATGAAGTTGTATCCCCGGAAGAAACGATTTACGAATCCCTCCGCAGAAAGGGATTTTCCCGCAGAGACTTCCTGAAACTCTGCACCGCTCTCACTGCTTCACTCTCTCTTCCCGCCACCTTTGTCTCCAAGGTCGCCGAAGCGCTGGAAACCAAACAAAAACCGATCCTCGTCTGGCTGGAGTTCCAGGACTGCGCCGGAAACTCCGAGGCCCTCCTCCGGGCGACCAAACCCACGGTGGGTGAAATCGTCCTCGACACCCTCTCCGTCGAATACCACGAAACGATCATGGCCGCCGCAGGCCACCAGGCGGAGAAATCCCTGGCCGATGTGGTAGCGAACCACAAGGGAAACTACATCGCCGCCGTTGAGGGATCGATTCCGATGAAGGATGGCGGTGTCTACTGCTGTATCGGGGGCCGCTCGGCCCTGGACATTGTGACCGAGGTCTGCAGCAATGCCATGGCGACCATCGCCATGGGAACCTGCGCCTGCTTCGGTGGAATCCCCGCCGCGGCGCCGAACCCGACTCAGGCCGTCGGCGTCTCCGCCGCCGTCCCCAACATCCCTGTTGTGAATCTTTCGGGCTGTCCCGTCAACGTGGAAAATATCACCGCCACCGTCGTCCATCTTTTGACCTTCGGGACGCTCCCTGCCCTCGACAAGTTCGGCCGTCCCCTCTTCGCCTACGGAAAACGGATCCATGACAACTGCGAACGGCGGGCACACTTCGATGCGGGACAATACGTCCGTGAGTGGGGCGACGAGGGGCACCGGAAGGGATGGTGCCTCTACGAGATGGGGTGCAAGGGGCCGGAGACCTTCAAGAATTGTCCTCGCGTCAAATACAATGACGGGACGAACTGGCCTGTTGGTTCAGGACACGGCTGTATCGGCTGTGCAGAACCGGCCTTCTGGGACCGGATGACTCCCTTCTATGAGCGACTCCCGCAACCACCCGGCTTCGGTGTGGAAGCCACGGCCGACAAGGTCGGACTTGGCGTGGCCGCTGTAACGGGCGCCGCCATCGTGGCCCATGGGATTGGGAGGATTATTTCAGGCAAGAACACCCGCGAAGACTGAGGGAGGGGATAGATTATGACAAAGATCGCAATCGATCCGGTCACCAGAATCGAAGGACATCTGAGAATTGAAGCAAAAGTGGAAGAGGGCAAGGTCGTCGATGCCTGGTCGTCGAGCACCATGTTCCGGGGAATCGAACTGATCCTGCAAGGGCGTGACCCCCGGGATGCCTGGGCCTTTACCCAGCGGGCCTGCGGCGTCTGCACCACCGTCCACGCCTTCGCCTCGATCCGGGCGGTAGAGAATGCCCTCGACATCACCATCCCCGACAACGCCCGAGTCATCCGGAATATCATCTCCGCCATCCAGTACGTCCAGGACCATGTCATTCATTTCTATCATCTCCATGCCCTCGACTGGGTCGATATCGTCAGCGCCCTTTCGGCCGACCCGGCCAAGACAGCGGCCCTGGCCCAGTCGATCTCGGATTGGCCGAACTCCTCCGTTACCTATTTCAAGGCAATCAAGGAGAAGGTCCAGGCCTTTGTCGATACGGGACAGCTCGGCCCCTTCTCCAACGCCTACTGGGGACATTCCGCCTACAAGCTCCCGCCCGAGGCAAACCTCATGGCAGTGGCCCACTATCTGGAAGCCCTCGACTGGCAGCGGGACGTCATCCGGATTCATTCCCTCCTCGGTGCAAAGAATCCCCATCTTCAGACCTTCCTCGTCGGCGGAATGGCGGTCCCCGTCGACCCGAACAGCCAGAATGCCCTCAACGCCGGGAGTATCGCCTTCATGAAGGAACTGGCGACGAAGGCCCTGAAGTTCGTCGAAAAGGTCTATATCCCCGACCTTCTCGCCGTGGCCTCCTTCTACAAGGAGTGGGCCGGTTACGGTGGAGGCGTCGGGAACTATCTCGTCTACGGAGAATTCCAGAACGACAACATCAGCAACACCGACAACCTCTGGTTGCCCCGGGGAATCATCATGAACCGCGACCTCTCCACCGTCCACCCCGTGGACCAGGAGAAGATCAGTGAATACGTGACCCACTCCTGGTATGAATACCCGGAAGGGGACGGGACGGCAAAGCACCCCTGGGAAGGGGAAACGAATTACAAGTACAGCGGGCCGAAACCACCCTATGATTTCTTGAATACCGATGCCAAATACAGCTGGCTCAAATCCCCCCGCTACGAAGAGACTTCCATGGAGGTCGGTCCGTTAGCCCGGATGCTCGTGGCCTACGCCTCGGGTCATGAACGGGTGAAGGCCGTGGTCAACCTCGTCCTGGGGAAACTCGGTGTCGGCCCGGAGGCCCTTTTCTCCACCCTCGGCCGGACAGCGGCCCGCGGCGTGGAGACCCTCGTCATCGCCGAGATGCTCCCCGTCTGGATCGACGAACTGGCTGCCAACATGAAAAAGGGCGATCTCCGGATTCATGCCAACGAAAAATGGGACCCCAAGACCTGGCCGAAAAAGGCCCAGGGATACGGCTGGTATGAAGCCCCCCGGGGGGCCCTGGGCCACTGGATCAAGATCAAGGATACCAAGATCGATAACTACCAGATGGTCGTGCCGAGTACCTGGAACGGCTGCCCCATGGATGCCAAGGGGCAGAAAGGCCCCTGGGAGTCCGCCATCATCGGAACCCCTGTGGCGGACCCGGAGAAACCACTGGAGATCCTCCGGACCGTCCACTCCTTCGACCCCTGCATGGCCTGCGCCGTTCACGTCGTCGATCCCGAGGGGAAGGAAGTCACACGGGTCAAAGTCCTGTAAGTGGCCCTACTTGCAAATAAGGAAAGGAGCGTCCCATGCCGAAAAAACGCATCCGCACCTACGCCTGGGAAATCCCGGTCCGCCTCACCCACTGGGTTAATTTCCTCTGTATCGTCACCCTGGTTGTCACCGGTTTCTATATTGCTAAACCCTATGCCCACGCCTATTCCAGCAGCCAGTACATTATGGGTTGGATCCGCTTTGTCCACTTCACGGCCGCCTATCTCTTCCTCATGAGCCTGATCATCCGGATCTACTGGGCCTTTGCCGGAAACCAGTACGCCAGTTGGCGGGTCTGGCTCCTCTTTTCGAAAAAACAGTGGAAGGATTTCTGGGGGGCATTGAAATTTTATCTCTTCATCAGCAAGCATCCCCCCTACGCCGTGGGGCACACGGCGATTGCCGGGTTTACTTATTTCTTCGTCTTTATCCTTTTCGGTTGGCAGATTCTGTCCGGCTTCGCCCTCCACTCTCTGACCCATACGGGAGTGCTCTGGTTCTATCTCGGCGGTTGGCTGACAGGAACAATGCATATGCAGACGATCCGTCTCTACCACCACCTGTCGACATACATCATAATTTCCTTTGCCGTGGCCCATATTTACATTGCCTGGTACCTGACGTTGAAGGAGCGGAACGGCCTGATGGGATCGATCTTTGATGGGTATAAGTTTGTTACGGGGAAGGAATGGGAATAAGTCTGATGTTGCCGCAAATACCCCATATAGTGCCTTGTCAACTTTATACTGCTGGATGGTATCGTCCCCCTCATCCCAACCTTCTCCCCTCAGGGAGAAGGAGTCCTTCCTCTCCCCTTGGGAGAGGACTGAGGTGAGGGGAAGGGTTCCCGTCAATCCATGGCTGACATGACACCTGTGCATAAGGATCACTCATGGAAAGAAAGAGGTCTTAATTGAATCAAGAAAGCCAGGAACAGATTGCCGTCGTGGGGATCGGAAACCTCCTCCTCACCGATGACGGCATCGGCATTCATGCCCTGCGGGAACTGGAGGCACGCTACACCTTCCCTGAAAACGTCGACCTCCTCGACGGCGGGACCATGGGACTCGACCTGCTTCCTTTCCTGGAGGGGAAGGACCGGATTCTATTTCTTGATGCCGTTAATTTCCGGAAGGGGCCGGGAACCATCGGAGAATTGAACGACAGCGAGATCCCGGGGTTCTTTGCGACCAAGCTCTCCGTCCACCAGATCGCTCTGCCTGATCTCCTGGGGGCCGGGAAACTCCTCGGCACCCTCCCCGAACGGATGTGCCTGATCGGTATCGAACCGGAGAGCATCGAGACTGGCTACGGCCTCAGTCCGAGACTGGGTGAACGGATGGAAGACTATCTGAGTACCGTCCTCAATAAACTGGTAGAATGGAACGTTCATACTGCTGCCGTTAATAATGAAAATAATGCCCGGTCCATTGGCCACTCGGCTCCTGGAATCCTCAAACCCTTGACCCCTGGTTTATAACTATGTGCCTTGCCATCCCATCGCGTATCACGGAGATTCAGGACCACACAGCCACCATCGACGTCCTGGGGGCCACCCGTGAGATCAGCCTCATGTTGCTGCCCGACCCGGCCGCCGTGGGCGACTATGTCCTCGTTCATGCCGGCTTTGCCATCCAGAAGGTCTCCAAGGAAGATGCCCTCGATTCGATCCGCATCCTCCATGAGATCACACGCCAGCTGGAAGAAGAGCAATCCTTCAGTCAAGAATCCTGAACACCTCTCCTCCTTTTTTCTGTAACATTCAGATGAAAAATGTCGCGAAATGGTCACCCTGTGGAAACACCAGGGAATGCATCAGAAATACCGGTAGGATCAGGCTTACTGAATATCAATGACTTATACCGTTCGCCTTGAGCGTGTCGAAGGGTCGAACGGACTTTTTACGACACCATCAGGCTTGACGGAAACGGTAATAGGCATGACAGGCCCCTTCGGAGGAGACCATGCAGGCCCCTGTGGGATGGTCTGGAGTACAACCCTTTCCGAAAAGTGTACAAGTGGAGGGCTCTGCCTTACCCCTGAGGATCTCCCCGCAGAGACAGGCGGGGTGTTCCTCCTTCATCTCGGTAGGGAGAAAATCCTGATAGGCGGTCTCTGCATCGAGGTGGGCGAATTGATCCTTCAGACGAAGGCCGCTTTGCGGAATCGCACCGATCCCCCGCCAGGAGAAGGTCTCCCGCGGAACGAAGTACTTATTCATCAGACCCTGTGCCTTGATGTTCCCTTCAAAATCGACGGCCCGCCTATACTGGATCTCCACCTCCTGTCGCATCTGGACTGACTGGCGGATAATCATGAGAACACTTTCAAGGAGGTCCACCGGTTCGAAACCGGAGACCACGATGGGGACCCGGTATTGTGCCGCGATGGGACGATAGATTCCGGCGCCGGTGATGACACTGACATGGCCGGGGGCGATGAAGGCCTGCACCTGCACCTCG
This sequence comes from uncultured Nitrospirota bacterium, assembly GCA_964420895.1. GTDB lineage: Bacteria > CG2-30-53-67 > CG2-30-53-67 > CG2-30-53-67 > CG2-30-53-67 > JAADIO01. The sequence goes on from CAYQVN010000122.1 coordinate 5,801, forward strand.
TCATCGTCCATGATGGCATGGAGGGCCGGTGAGATCACCACATGGTTGATATGAAAGAGAATGTTCCTTCTTTTTTCCTCGAGGACCCGCTCCACGAGGGCCGCCGTTAAGGGCGTCGTCGTTTCAAAGCCGATGGCGAAATAGACGATCTTCTTCTCCGGATTTTCCCCGGCGATCTTCAGCACATCGAGGGGGGAATAGACGGTCCGCACATCCCGTCCTTCCGCCCGTTCGCGAATCAGGGAACTCTCCGAACCGGGCACCCGCATCATATCGCCCAGGGTCACCAGGATCACATCATCCTGCCGAGCCAACGCAATCGCCTGGTCGATCCTCCCCTTCGGCATGATGCAGACGGGACAGCCCGGCCCGTGAAGGAAAGTGATATTCTCAGGCAGAAGCTGGTGCAGACCGTAGCGCATGATCACATGGGTATGGCCGCCGCAGACCTCCATGATCCGAAGGGGCATATCCGCCTCTTTCCGGATTCGTTCGGCCAGGGCGGTGATCGCCTCGCCACCACGAAGACTTTGAAAATAGTCAGGTAAGCTTAGATCCATCACGATTCCCTTTACGTTCCTTATCCGCAGCGTAGCACATTCACAGCAAAGTTCAAAACAAACAAATTATAGATCAACATCTTTCACCACAGATCACGGAGAAAACCTAAAACCGGACTCTCGCGGAGAACGCCAAGACCGCCAAGCAAAAACATAAGGGATTTCTCTTTCTCTTAATCTTCATCATAATCTTAATCCATGTTTTCAGAAATATCAGATTAAGATTAAGAGTAAGATTACGATTAAGAATGAGCGCAATGCAAGATAGACTATGAAAATGCAAAAAACCCTTTCAATCCTTTTTTCCCTCACCCGTATCCGGGTTGCACTCTTCGCCGCTTTTTCAGCCGTGACGGGGTTGA
>CAYQVN010000123.1:0-6564 GCA_964420895.1 uncultured Nitrospirota bacterium
ACTGCGGAATCACGCCAGTGATCCAGCAACTGCATGTGGTTGGCGCGCATCCACTTCTCCGGTTCCACACAATGGCCGATCTTTTTGGCATAGGGCGTGATTTCCAGTTTCGGCGCGGAGACCGCTTTTCCCCCGTCGTTCCAGAAGGGGAAGGTCGCAAACCCGAGAAACACAATCAGTCCGATGAGGATCTTGCCGGCATCATACATTATTCATCATCCTCCATTCCCTCAAGAGGTTCTTCTCTCAGATCCGTGGTCCGTTCGCTCTCCCCTTCCATGATCAGGGCATTCCCAACCAGTTCGTGAACACCGCCGACCTCCACGGCCGGGACCCAGTACTGCATCAACGTAGAGAGGGTCGCGCGGTCGATGGCGCAGATGCAGGAAAGAAGATCCACTCCATGTTTTTCGTGGACATGCTTGACGGCATTGGCTCGTGGGAGTCCCCCACGCATCCGCATCTCCATAAACTCGTCCGTATTCAGTCCGGTCCCGCTGCCGCAGCAGAAAGTCTGTTCCCGGATGGTATTTTCCGGCATTTCATGAAAGCTGTTGCAGACCTGGTTGATAATGTAGCGGGGTTCTTCAAAAAGTCCCATGGCCCGGGCAGGGTTGCAGGAGTCGTGGAAGGTAACATTGCGGTGATCGTTCCGCCGGGGATCGAATTTCAACTTGCCGTGTTTGATCAGGTCCGCCGTAAACTCGGTGATATGGACCATCTTCGTTGAGGCGGCGTTCTCAAAAACCGTTCCCGTGATCGGGGATTTTGGAACTTCAAGGAAATCTGCCGGTCCGTTCATGGTGTCCATATACTGATGTACAACACGCCACATATGGCCGCATTCGCCGCCGAGGATCCATTTGACACCCAGCCGCTTGGCTTCGGCGTACATCTTGGAATTCAGCTTCTTCATGGTCTCGTTGTTCGTAAAGAGACCGAAGTTCCCCCCCTCCGAGGCGTAGGTACTCATCGTATAGTTGAGTCCGATATGTTCAAAGAGGAGCAGGTAACCCATGAAGGTATAGATTCCGGGGTCGGCAAAAACATCGGCCGAGGGCGTTATGAAGAGGACATCGGCGCCTTTCTTGTTCAGGGGAACATCTATGTGGATCCCCGTGATATCTTCAATGTCTTCACAGAGGGATTCGATACTGTCTTTAAAGGTATGAGGGAGCAACCCGAGATGGTTTCCCGTGGTGTAGCATTTTGCGGCCGGTTCCAGGACCCAGTTGATGTTCACGCCGACAAGGTGCAGAAGCTCGCGAGCCATCATGGTGACTTCCGCCGTATCGATCCCGTAGGGACAGAAAACCGAGCAGCGCCGGCATTCGGTACACTGGTAAAAATAATAGAACCACTCTTTGAGGACATCCTTGGTTAATTTCCGGGCACCGGCCAGGCTTCCCAGAATCTTCCCGGCCGTGGTAAAGTCCTTCCGGTAGACGGAGCGGAGTAGTTCCGCCCGCAGGACGGGCATATTCTTCGGGTCGCCGGAACCGAGAAAGAAATGGCATTTGTCTGCGCAGGCGCCGCAGCGGACACAGGTATCCATGAAGATTTTCAAGGAACGAAACTTTTTCAGCCGTTCCTTGAAGCCCTCATGGATGATCGTTTCCCAGTTATCGGGCAGTTTCCAATCCTCATCCGGTGGCTGCCATTCCCGGGGGTTGGGGAGCTCCAGCGTCTCCAGCGCATGGGCCTTACCGCTGTAACACCAGGTGCCCGGCCGGAAATCGGCAGGCATCTCCATCCAGCCATTGTTGGACGGCGCGTGATTGATCTTTGACAGTTCTTGTGGTGAGGGTGTCTTCGCCATATTCTTATTCCTTTTCCAGGGGCAGTCCAGCCGCCTTCATGACATCCCGGAATTCGTCCTCATACTCTGCATAGGTATGAACCTTCACATCAGGATTCCAGGGATTGATGTGCCGTTTGGCCCGGCTGTTGTTTGCGAGATTTCTTGTGGGGCTTAAGAATACGCCTGCCATATGAACCAGTTTACTGAAGGGGAAATATGCAAAGAGAGCGCTGACCAGGAAAATATGCACATAAAAGACCGCCCCGATCCCATCCGGCAGGGTGGGGTTGAAACTGACCAGACTCATGGTGAATGCCTTCACACTGACGATATCCACCTTGGTGATATAGCGCATCAGAATCCCACTCAGGGCAATCGCAAGGATCAGAAAAAGCGGGAAGAAATCCGCGGGAAGAGAAATAAAACGAACCTGGGGAGTCACGATCCTGCGTACAAAGAGGAAGGTCACCGCTCCCAGGATCACCAGATCGGTCATAAAGAGACGGGGGATACCGATCTGCAGCAGACCGTCCATGGTTTCCAGAAAGGGGACAAAGAAGAAAATCGGTTCGGAGAAGAAACGAAGATGTCGGAGAAAGATAAAGAGAAAAGACCAGTGAAAGGCAAGGCCCGCCGCCCAAAGCCATTTGGCTGAGCTATAAGTCAACTCGTTGCCTGTCCGGTTTTCATCATAATCGACTTTCAGATTCCGGAAGAGAGAGCGGAAGAAGAAGACCTCCAGGACCATCCGCCCGATTACCCCGAGGGTGTTATGGGGACTTTCCAGATTGTTCGCCTGGATCCAGGGAAGGGTCTTCTGCTGACCGCAGGTCGTGGGGATGCGGAAAGGTACGGGAGAGCGTGCCCATCCGATGACCCGCAGGATCATCCCGCCCAGGAAGACGGCAAGGGCTAAATAAGGAATATAGATACCAAACAGCGTTTGAAGATGCGCTCCGTTCACACCGGCAAGTGCCACCAGCACCAGAACGATGACTGCAATCAGGGGGAATAAAATTTTCATTTACTCTTACCTCGCTTCATGGCAATCCTGAATCATTAAATATTCGGCGACGACTCCTCGGAGATCACTCCCACCATATTCGCCCGTTCCAGAAGCCGCCAGGCACGGCTTTTGAACTCATGGGTACGAAGTTCATAGATCTTTTCCCGGCACTTCATATAAACATCAAAGGAGATCATCGCCAGACGATCAATCCTCTCCTCAAACCCTATCAACTCCTTCGCAATCTCCTCGGAGTCGATCCTTCCGGACAACTCCTCCCGGATCACCTCTTTGAGTCGAAAGACAAAGGCAATCGACTGGGAAGCTGAAAAATCCTGAACGGCCCGGATCCGGATCATACTCTCCAGAGTCTGGGCAACCTTCTCCGCATCCTCTCCCTGAAGAAGAGAATCGTAGAGAGAACCGATCGTATCGGAGACGGTAAATCCAACAGGATTGGCAAAGGGGTCCTGATTGTGAAAATACTTGGCAGACTCGGAGGGATAGGTGTCGATGATCACTTGGTACCATCGTTCCAGGATAGCGGATCTTTTTTCTTCCAGGCAAGACTTCAACTTCATCTTAACGATTGAACCTCCCAAAACGGCTTCGGATCGACAAAACGAATGTGATAATTGCGGCCTGAATATTGCGATGGGGCCTGACGATCTGCGTCTTTTGCCTCAACATCGAGAATGGAAGCCGACCTGCGCAGATATAAGAATATAACAGAATGCTAATATAAAAACCTTGACATCACTTGTCAAGGAATCTTTTACCGAAGAACTTTATATTGCTCTTTAATTGAATCAGCGCAAGCAGATACCCGGAATATCTGCAATTTGATACCTTTCGCATATAACGAGTTGCTAATATATAGATCTCTGAAGGCGATGTCAAGGGATTTTTTGATTAAATTTCACAAAAATAAAACGATGTTTGATGGGCATATAATAATACAGCTCATTAATTAAACTTTTACCTGCCAAAATATTCCTTAATTGCATTTTCTCTCTTTCCTGCTATTCTGGTCCTTATATGGAACCGGGACTCTTCGTCATTCTCTTTGCACTGGGGCTCTTCGGAGGCTTTCTGTCAGGACTGCTCGGCATTGGCGGCGGGATTATCATGGTTCCCCTTTTGCTTTATGTCCCACCGTCCCTTCATGTCGGAACCCTCTCCATGAAAACCGTTGCGGGGATTACCTCGGTCCAGAGTTTCTTCGGAGCCCTTTCAGGATCCCTTGCCCACAAAAAACAACGATTCGTCAGCCCTTCCCTGGCCCTGGCCATGGGAGGCGCCATGGGAGCCGGATCGCTAAGCGGTTCCGTCTCCTCCAAATACATCGCATCCGATACGATCCTGCTGGTTTTCGCCTTCATGGCCTTTGCCGCTGTTCTGCTCATGTTTCTGCCCAAACCGGAAGGGGGGACGGACGTCCATGTTGAGGAGCTGACCTTCAACCGGAAGGCCGCTGTCATCACCGGCCTTCTGATCGGTTTTTTTGCCGGAATTATCGGTCAGGGGGGGGCCTTCCTCTTCATCCCCGCCATGCTCTATCTCCTGCGGATTCCGACGCGGATTACCATCGGGACGGCCCTGGTCATCGGCATGATCTCCTCCGTCGCAGTGTTGATCGGACGGATTGGAACGCATCAGATCCCCTACCGTATGGCCGGAGTACTCGTAGCAGGGGTTTTAATCGGTGCCCAGGCGGGTGCAAAGGCAAGTCACAGGACCCCGAAAAAGATCCTCCGGGGGATCCTCGCTGTGATTATCACGGCCACGGCCGTAAAAATCTGGTATGAACTTTTGTTGGCATAATTAAGGAGGGAAAAACCCATGAAGCAAGCTGTAACGATCAAGATCATCAACAAACAGCCCCCGGCCGGACGGTGCCGGATCTACATGGACATGGCCATCGTCCTGATGGAGGCCTACAAGAATGTGCGGATGCTCACCCTTCCCGACGATCAGCGGAAACCGGACGATCCGGCGCCGGCCGCCGTGCTGATCAACGGACAACTCATGGACCCGGAAGACACGGTGATCGTCAGTGGAAAAGAATTTATCGAAAAGATAGAGTCGGAAGGCGGGGTCCTCTATGACGGGGTGGAGCCTCCCCTGGAAAAGCTTGATGCTGTGATCGAGCGATACTCCCAGCCATAAAGAAGAAGGTACCAAAAAAATTGCGGTCCCTACCCCGGATGGAAGGGGATCGAAAGGAGGGGGATATGAATCGCAAAAAGATCTTTGCAACACTCTTGATTTGGGTCGCATTAATTCTATGGCCGATGGCTTCCGTCACGGCCTCGGAGATCACCGGTGCCCTCTATACAGAAGAGCTGAAGGCCGGAGAGGCCATCAATGTCAAAGGGCAGATCCCACCGGGGAAAGACGTGTTGATCGTGTTTTCCAGTCAAGCAGGTTTTCGTTGTGCCGCCTCGATAGGCCCCCTGGAAAAAAAGAAGCTCACCGAAAAATTCGGTGAGACCGAAATCCCCCCGGTTTACTATATCGTGACCAATGCACCAGAGCGACTGGCCGTACCCAAGGCCATCGCGAAAGGGAAATGGTTTCCTCCTTTCAAGTATGATGTCCGAATCAACAAAATCAAACCCTGGACGGAGATCCCCGCAGACCTTCGAGCCCTTCTCGGGCCCATCCGGACCGAGGCCCAGTGGGAGATGTTGATCTTTGCCCATGAAGACAAGTTCGGGATCAATACGATCGCCAAGGAGAAACCGATCGGCGGCGGAAATGCCCGGATGGTCCTCAGCGATTCTTCCGGAAGACCGGAGAAATGGAATCGAGATGTCCACCTCTCCCTCGACAAAGTCACGGGCAACTATTCCGTTACCCTGATCCCCAACCGGAACCTTCCCCCCGGGACCTCTCTGGCGGTCCATGTCAACGGCACAAAGGTCGGCTCCTTTACGATCGCAAAAAGCGGCTACTACTTCCGGGCCGGCGGCACCTACATGAACCCCCTGGTAGTCTTTCTCGGAGCCCTTCTGATCGGCATCATGTTCGTCATTATGGGAGCGGCCGGAGGCCTCTTTACCGCCGCCTTTCAGATCATCGTCATCGGTACGCAGGGGATGATCGGCATTAATGCCGCCAACGTCATCAAACCGACCAACCTCTTTCTGACGATCTTCTCCCCCGTCACGGGCGTCTGGGGCTATTTTAAGGAACGGCGTCTGGCCTGGCCTGTGGCCCTCTGCTTTGTTTCGGGGATCCTCATCGGATCCTTCTGGATCGGTCCAACCTACTCGGCCCGCTACCTTCCGATGAAGGCCTACAAATTCTATCTCGGATTCTTCTGCCTGATCCTCGCAGTCAAGCTCTGGCTGGAGTCGACCCGGAAGGGGATCGACAAGAAAAAGGGGATCAAGGCGATCGTGGCCAAGTACAACGAGGCCGTGAAAAAAGCCAAGACCGAAGGACGAGTAGCGGAACTGGGTTCGGTCCGGATCGACCGGTTCAAATCGACGGGGATCGATTTCACCTTCTGGGGCGAGAAATTCCAGGCAAATCCTTTTGCGCTCTTTTTCGGCGGGATCGTCATCGGCTGCATCGCCTCGGCCTTCGGTGTGGGCGGCGGCTTCATGCTGGTCCCCTTCATGACGACCATCATGGGATTCCCCATGTACCTGGCCGTCCCGATCTCTCTTTGCGGCACTTTTGCCACCTCCATCGGCGGGGTGGCGCGTTACGCCCTGATGGGCTATCCGCCGGACTGGATCATGGCCGG
>CAYQVN010000124.1:0-6562 GCA_964420895.1 uncultured Nitrospirota bacterium
GCCGCATCATTCCGAGGACCGTCAGCATGGAAAAGATGGAGAGGGTAAAACCGACTTAGAGCAGAAGTTCGTCAAAGAATGGTTATTGTATTTCAACAGGTTACGCCGCACCCATCAGTCAAAACCTTTCACAAACCACTCTAATTGACGAACAGGATCATTTCAGGACTGGAAGTCCCGGTCCATCACGGTTTTTCTACGGTCGGCCTTGGCATTCTCAATCGCCTGGTCACACATCTTTCGAACCAGGTCGGACAGAGCTGGAGCAACATTTCCCGCCGTGTTCATTCCTGCTGCAGAACGGATGTAATTCTTCAATTTTGAAACAATAACCAGCACCTCATTTTCACTGCTCATGATCTTCCTCCTTTGATGGAAATAACTTTCGGAATGTGATTACAAGCGGATTAATAGCAGATGGATTAGGAAATGACAAGTGAAATGATTCCCTTTCTCCATCTCATTTCAAATATTAAAAGTGGCACGGATCAGAAAATGGTTCCTCCGTGACATTTCTCCGGGGATGTTTTTGGTAGTCAACATCGTTGAAACATGCTAAATTTGTTTAAATTTTTGACCTTCTTCATCCACAAGAGATGGTTTCGATGTCGGTTTATCCACGGTTCATATTCATTCTTGTCCTGGTCTATTCACTCTTCTTGTCCGGTTGTAAACAAAAACCGGTGGAAGAAGTGAAGGAACCAGTTGAGGTGGAATTACTCAGGGCCCATCCGCAGGATATCGCAGAGCATTTTGAGGTTGGCGGTCTCCTGGAAGCCGAAGAAACTGCCATTATAACGGCCGAGATCAACGGAACGATCCTGGAACAGAATTACCGCGACGGAGACCGGGTTTCCAAAGGCGCTATCCTCCTACGAATCGATCCGGAACCTTTTTCACTGAACCTTGACGCTGCCGATGCAAATCTGAAAAAGGCCGAGGTCAACCTTGCCAACAGTAAGAACGAATATGAAAGAAGACGAAAACTCCAGCTGGAAGGTTTCCTTTCGACGGAAGAGGTGGACCAGGCTTATCGGTTATTTCGTACCGCCGGAGCGGATTTCGAAGTGGCCAAGGCGAACCGAAAACAGGCCGCAAGGGAGATGAAGAAAACCGAAATTCTTTCTCCCCTCCCCGGGATTATCGTTTCCCGTTATCGGGAGTTGGGAGAACAGGTCCCACCGGGAACGCCTCTCTTTAAAGTGGCCGACATCCGTCGCCTCCGGATCATCGTCGGGGTTTCGGAAGAACAGGTACTCCACATCAAAGAAAAGCAATCTGTTACGATCCGCTTCAATCCCTTCGGCGATGAGGCCTTTTCAGGCCTGGTAAAACGGATCGGCATCCCTGCCTCGGAGAGGGGTGGGACTTTTCCCGTGGAGGTGGCCCTCTCTAATCGCGAAAATCTCCTGAAACCCGGGATGGTTGCCCGCGTACTCTTTTCCGGGAAAATGCACCAGGGAATATTTCTGATCCCCCGGAGCGCCATCATAAAGAGATTGGGACGCGACCTGGTTTGGGGGATCCGGGAAGAGAAAGCATTCAGTATACCGATCACCCTCGGTGCCGACTTTGGTTTCTCCGTTGCCGTTCTTCAGGGTCTTACCGACGGCGATCAAATCGTGATCATCGGGCAGGACAAATTGACGGAAGGAGCGGACGTCAGCATTCGAAAGACCAGCGAGGAGATTGACCGATGACGGTAGGTGCTTTTTCGGTCAAGAACCCCGTTTTCGTCAATCTCGTCCTTCTCATGTTCGTCGCCCTCGGCGTTACCTCCTTCCACGGCATGCCCCGGGAGGTTTTTCCAACGGTCCCCCTCGACCTGGTGACGGTAACCACCATCTATCCCGGCGTCTCCCCCGAAGAGATTGAAAAAATCATTACCATCCCGGAGGAAAACGCCATCCAGGGTGTGGATGGTATCGACGAAACCGACTCCCAGTCCCGGGAGGGAATGAGCCTGATTCTTGCAAAGATCGAACAGGGACGGGACCTGAAGAAGGTTGCTCAGGACATTGAAAGCGCCCTGAACCGGATGGACCCGTTGCCGGAGGATGCCGAAAGCCCCGTGGTGGAGGAGATCGAGACCCTCTACCCCGTGATCAACATCTCCGTTTATGGGAACGCCGAAGAGAATGTGCTTCGAGAAATCTCGGAGGAATTGGAAGACCGGATCCTTGACATGCCCGGTGTGGGAGAGATCCTGAAATCGGGATTTCGCGATCGGGAGATCTGGGTCGAGGTAGACCCCCACCGTCTGGACGCATACCATCTTCCCATTGCCGAGGTTGTCCTGGCACTGAAACGCCGGAACCTGAATCTCCCCGCCGGCCTCCTCAAGGGCTCCCGCGAAGAGTTTCTCATCCGAACGGTGGGGGAGTTCGAGTCAGCCGATGAGATCCTCGATACGGTCATCCGCAAAGGAACCGGTGGCTCGATGATTCGCATCCGGGATGTGGCGGAGGTACGGAATACCTTTGAAGAGGCTTCACAGTTCGGCCGCTCCAATGGTGCACGGGCGATCACCCTGATCACGACCAAGCAGTCCCGGGGTGATACCATCGAGATCGCCGATGCCGTAAAAAAACTGAAGACTGATCTTGAGCCCCTTCTTCCCAAAGACGCTCATCTATCCCTCTCTCAGGACAATTCCCAATGGATCCGTAACCGCCTGCATACCCTTTATGTCAACGGATCGATCGGGTTCATCCTGGTCTGTGCGATCCTTTTTCTAACCCTGAACTGGCGGATTGCCCTCTTTACGGCCCTGGGAATCCCCTTCTCCTTTCTCGGGGCCTTCACCTTCATGAAGTTCTTCGGCATGACCATCAACATGCTGACCCTCTTTTCCCTGATCGTCGTTCTCGGGATCGTCGTAGACGACGCCATCATCGTTGCAGAAAACGTCTTCCGCCATCTCGCCATGGGAAAGAGCCCCAGCCGGGCCGCCATTGAAGGGACCAACGAAGTCGTCACCCCCGTCTTTGCTGCGGTCAGCACGACGATTGCCGCCTTCCTCCCCATGCTGATGATGACAGGGATCCTGGGAAAATTCATGCGGGTCATCCCGATTGTAGTCAACTTCGCTCTCATCGCCTCATTGATCGAGGCCCTTTTGACTCTTCCGTCACACCTGGCCGATTTCGCCCCATCCACATCACGATCACGAACGCTCTTCGGATCAGGCGAACGTTTTCGTCACTACAAGAGGCGCTTTGCACGCGCTCTTGGATGGCTGTTACGACGCAGGTACAAGGTGCTCCTCTCTCTCTTCCTGGTGACAGTGGTTATCGGTTTGATTGCCAAGTATTATATTCCTTTTATCCTCTTCGACACTGATGATATCCCCTCTTTCATTGTCCAGATCGAAACCCCGGAAGGCTCCCCCCTGAATCTGACCGAAGAGGCGATTGCCGCCATAGAAGAACGGCTTCTTGAATTTCCGAAAAACGAGATCGACACCCTTTCCTCACTTGTTGGAAGTCATTTTGATCCCAGTTCGGGCCGGAGCCAGACCGGGACACACCTGGGACAGGTCATGGTAGAATTGCCGCAGTTCAATGCCGAGGAACGGGTCAACGGCTATATCGTTCTGGAAAAGGCGCGGCGTGTCCTGAAGGGAATCAGCGGTATCAAGAAGCTCGAGGTGGTGGAGATCCAGGCCGGCCCACCCGTCGGGAAGGCCGTGGAAGTAAGAATTCGGGGCAAGGAACTGCAAGTGCTGCGACATCTCTCCAGCGAGATCCGAGAATATCTGCATTCAATTCCCGGCGTCAAGGATATCCAGGACGACCTCCAAGGAGGCAAAAATGAATTGGTCGTTAAAGTCGATGAGGAAAAGGCTGCCCTCTTCGGTATCCATGTAGAGGATGTGGCCCTGGCTCTGAAGAGCTATTACGAAGGGATCAAGACAAGTGAGATCCACCGGAAAAAAGACCAGATCGATGTCATTGTCCGGATGGCGCCGGAGTTCCGGCACGACTATGCTCTTCTCAACACCCTGAAAGTCGCCAATGCAGCCGGAGAGTTGATCCCTCTTTCCATGGTCACTGAGCACTCTCTTCAGGAAGGATCAGGAGTAATCCGCCGGAAAGACCAACGACGGGCCATTACCGTCACTGCCGATGTCGATACTGATATCACGACCTCGACGAAAGTCAAAGAGAAAGTGGAGAAACGTTTCGGTTCCCTCGCCGATACCTACCCCGGGTACAGCTTCGCCTTCGCCGGAGAGCAGAAGGAGCAGATGGAATCGGTACAGTCACTCATTGATGCATTTCTGGTCTCGATTATCACGATCTACATCATACTCGGCACTCTTTTCCGATCCTTTATCCAACCGGTTGTGGTGATGATCGCTGTCCCCTTCGCCTTTATCGGTGTCGTCATCGGTCATCTTGTCATGGGTATCTCCTTCGGTCTCCTCTCCATGATCGGCATGGTCGCCATGGTCGGAATCGTTGTCAACGATTCCCTCGTCCTGATCGATTTCATCAACAAGAGCCGGGCTGCGGGGATGAACCGCTGGCGATCCATCATCACCTCGGCCGAGACCCGCTTCCGGCCGATTATCCTCACTTCGCTCACGACCATTGCCGGGGTCTCCACCCTTGCCTTTCAGCGTACAGGACAGGCGGCCTTCCTGGCCCCCATGGCACTCTCCATCTTCTGGGGGCTGATCTTCTCCACAGTGCTGACCCTCGTCATCGTCCCCTGCTTCTTCGCTGTCGTGGAGGACGCGAGGCTCTGGACCCGGAAGAAACTCGGCATCAAGGTCAACTGGACAGCCAGAGAAGAGGAGCGGGCGGGGTTGTAGATAAAGACTACGATTAGGATTAGGATTAAGAGAATGATTAAGAAAATACATAGAGGAGGACGGGTATGATCCTGACGAACATCGAGACAGTACCGGGCAAACGGATCGTGGAGCATTTCGGCTTGGTCCAGGGAAGCACGATCCGGGCAAAACATGTGGGACGGGACATTATGGCCGGGCTGAAAAATATTATCGGCGGGGAGTTAAAGGGATATACGGAACTCATGAAAGAATCTCGGAAAGAGGCCACGGACCGAATGATGGAAGAAGCACGACAGCTCGGGGCAAACGCCATCGTCAATGTCCGTTATGCCACCTCGTCCGTGGCACAGGGCGCAGCGGAACTCTTTGCCTACGGCACGGCGGTGCGGGTGGAAGATGAGGGATAATAACATAGAGCATTCACCGCAGAGACGCAGAGGTCGCTGAGAAAAACCAACGTATATAAAAAGGAAAATCCATGAATGATCTTATCCTTCTGTTCATCCTCATCACCCTGGGCTATTTCGCCGGGACCTGGGCGGAGCGCAAACATTATCGTTCGATCGTAGCGCGGGAAAAGAACTTTCTGAAGCTGCCTGCCGTGACACTGCGGGAGGTCTCTGCAACAGAAGCAATTGAGCAGGCACGGCTCGTTACAGGATCCGCTGTGATCTCCGTAGATTATTTCAAACGGGTCCTGGCGGGGCTGCGGGCCCTCGTGGGGGGAAGGGTCAAGGCCTATGAGTCCCTTCTGGATCGGGCACGGCGGGAGGCGGTCCTTCGGATGAAAGAGCAGGCCCCCTCGGCTGACGTGATCGTCAATCTCCGCATCGAGACCTCCTCCATCTCCAAGGGAGGAAGACAGAATAACCGGAACAGTGTCGGCACGATTGAGGCCCTCGCCTACGGCACGGCCATCCGCCTGAAGAAATAAAGCAGACGAAAACCCTGCCATGAAATATACACCCCGACGAATCCGCGAGAATGTCAACGTCTCGAAAACCTCTCCCCTGAGGGAATTTTTTATCCTGGTTCTCGGAATTGCCGGGATCATGGTCGGGGTCTATATCGTTTTAGGCCTCTCCCTGAACCTGGTGATCCCCCGGATCTCCACGACCCTGGAAGACCGGCTGGCACTTTTTTCTTCTTCTTACTACGCCGGAGAGGAACAAACGTCTCCCCTTTCCCGGCGAATTCAAAGCTTGCTCGACCGACTCGTAACCGCCGGCAACATCCACGATCGGGAATATCATGTACATCTCTTGCCACAGGAAACCGTGAATGCATTGGCTCTTCCCGGCGGTCATATCGTCATATTCAGAGGTCTACTCGAACAGGTGGCTTCGGAGAACGAGTTGGCCATGATCCTCGGCCACGAACTGGGACACTTTCAAAACCGGGACCACCTGCGGGGGCTCGGCCGCGGTCTGGTCGTCGTATTTCTTTCCAGCGCCTTTTTAGGGGCCGACAGCGGCGCTACCCGTCTCCTTCAGAATCTTTTGATCGATACGGAAATGCGCTTTTCACAACGACAGGAAATGGAGGCCGACGTACAAGGGCTGAACCTTCTGGTCAAACTCTATGGACATGCCGGCGGAGCAACCGAATTCTTCCGCAGGATCAGCAAAGAGAACAAGAGTGGCGCCATGACCTATCTATTCGCCACACACCCCTATCCTGAAAAAAGGGTCCGGTCGCTGGAATATCTGATTGAGGAGAAGGGATATCAGGTGAGGAAGGTTGAACCATTTCTAATTGAAG
>CAYQVN010000125.1:0-1354 GCA_964420895.1 uncultured Nitrospirota bacterium
TCGAACGAAGACTGGTGCCGGAGGCCGGAATCGAACCGGCACGGGGTTGCCCCCGCGGGATTTTGAGTCCCGTGCGTCTACCAATTTCACCACTCCGGCATTAGGAATCGTGGGTAATTTGTAACCTACACAGAGGTTTTCTGGTTGTCAAGAGAATTCCCTGAATCAGTTTCATTTCAACCGTTTACAAGCTGATAGCTGCGATCATGTGATTTTTGACTTGATTTTACCATTTGAATGGTTATAGTATGAAAAAGATTTGGGAGGTTTTGTATATGCCGATTTATGAGTACAGATGCACTGATTGCGGGGCGGAATTCGAAGTATCCCAGGGAATGGATGACGAACCTCTGACAACGTGCAAGAAATGTTCAGGTTCCGTACACCGCCTGATTTCCTTTACTTCCTTTTCTTTGAAGGGAAGCGGTTGGTATTCGGACGGCTACGCCAACGGGTCCGCTACAAAAAAAAATAGCAAGAAAGCTTGCGACGGGGGGAAGAGTAAGGATTCCTGTTCTTCCAGTAGTACGACAACCCTCGGAAAAGAATGAATTTTTTAGTGGTTTCCGGAGTGTTGGGTTTCAGGCCGGTTTGTTTTGCTGAATCAATTCATGCCGGTTAAGACCGTACCGTTCCAGGTGTTTTTCTATTTTCTTCACATATTTATCCGGCAGTTTCTTATCTTTCCTTAAACAGCTGACGACGTACTGCGGTCCATAATTGTAAGCGGTCAAGGCGTCGTTCATGTTACCGAACCTCTTCTTGAGATTGGAGAGGTATTTCAATCCGAGGGTGATATTGACAACTGGGTCAAAGAGGGTTTTTGTCCCTTCCCAGGGAATGCCCAGGTCGGAGGCAACTTCTTCCGCGGTGATCGGTTTGATCTGCATCAGGCCGTAGGCGCCGGCCCAGGAGATCGCTTTACGCCGGAAGGAACTTTCCGTTGCAATGATGGATAGGGTCAAGTAGGGGTCGATATCCATGGCCTGACTCTGGTTGTAAATCACATCAAAGAGTTTTGTTCTTTCTTTGAGTGGGATCCCTTTGAAATTCTGAAAAACCAGCGTCCGGATATGCTCCCGTTTCTTGATCCCTGAAAGGGAAGCATGAGTTAGAGCGGTTTGGCGTAGGGGTAGGGGAATAGAGATTGCACTCCCCGCGTATCTTTCCGTTGCCGGTTGAAAAAATGCCGGCCCTTGTACCAGGTTCTGGAAGACAAAGTAATTGGCCAGGAAAAGAAGCAGGCACAGAAGGGTGCCGCTGATCCATATTCTCCGACTGCCGGGGGTAAAGTGTATACCCGCCGTTCTTTTTGACTCAACTATCATCACCCACCAATATAGCAATTTTTGCT
>CAYQVN010000125.1:1454-6520 GCA_964420895.1 uncultured Nitrospirota bacterium
CCCGCCGTTCTTTTTGACTCAACTATCATCACCCACCAATATAGCAATTTTTGCTTAAAAATTCAATATAAAAGGGAATTTGCCACAAAAATGTAATTTGCAAGGTATATTATTAAAAAAAGCAGTATTTTTGCTGAAATCTATTGATTATATGGATTTATAGGTTGGGTATGAGAGGTGATCCGGCGATCCCTTCCGCCCTAAAATGGAATATCATCCTCAATGGTGGAATTCTTTTCGGGGGGGGTATGGGAGGTGCCTGATCCACCGGATCCGCCAAGCATGATCATGTTGTCAGCCTTGACTTCCGTCGTATATCGTTTTTTCCCGTCCCGATCATCCCAGGAGCGGGTCGTCAATCTCCCTTCAATATAGACTTGTTTCCCCTTGGTGAGGTATTCCCCGCAGATTTCTCCTAATTTTCCCCAGGCAACGATGTTGTGCCATTCTGTTTTCTCATTTTTCTGACCGTCTTTCCCGGTCCATGACTCGTTGGTGGCCATGGTAAAATTGGCAACGGAGGATCCGTTCGAAGTATAGCGCACCTCTGGATTCTTACCCAGCCTGCCGATCAGTTGTACTCTATTCAGACTTCTCATAATAAATCCCGCTTCTGATCTGTTATGGATTGGAGTGGAATATCCTGAGGGTATCCATCAGGTGAGCCATTTATACAGAAAACTCCTGTAAAAAGCAAGCAGATTTTCTACCCGGACACGGGGATGTAAATGATCCGTTCTGAGCCTCTGCCGTTGCCGTTTTGAATTCCCCCCCTGGGGCACTCAAATCCCAATAGGAGCATTAAGCGGCCTTCTCGGTGCGTCACACTATTTTCGAAGAGGACCATTACGCCGGCGCAGACTGGAAGATGTTTAATTCCTGCGGGGAAAGTTGGTTCCTTTCGTAGTATTCCCGCTCCAATTCCTCCAGGGTGAAATGGTCGAGGCCGCTGTTTTCAAAGAAATCCTGACGAAGATCGTTGTTCTTTTCCCGGAGAATCTGGGGCAGCAGCTTTTCCGTATAGTAGATCTCTTTGTTGATGTTCAGGATGGCTTGATTCAGAAGGAGGTCGAGAAGATTCTTGTTGATCTCCAGATCGATCATCAACTCGGTGAAGAGCTGTTTCCGGATGGCGTCCCTTTCCTGCCGGGAGTGGATTTTCGTGTAGACTTCGCGAATCCTCTTGCGTACCTGTTCATAGATCTTCAGGTAGAGGTTTTCCTTCTCCTTGATGTTCCCGATGTTTTCGATCACGTCCGTCAGGGTTTTTTCACCCATTTCGATGGCCTTTAATCCTTCGGCCAGGACCTGAATCTTTTTTCGCCCGAATCGAGTGAGATATTTGTTCTGTAGAACCGTCTGCATAAAAAGTCCCTGGAAGAGGTCGGAATTGGTTTCGTCGAAGGCTTTTTTGTGCCCCAGAAGGCTCCGGAGTTTGTCGGTGGTCAAGTCGACTTCTTCATTGAAGGCGAGCTGGTTGATGATCATGTAGGTGGCATCATAACGGTCGAAGTGGGTGATGATGTAACCGAAGTTTTCCAGGGGCCAGTCGTTGCCTTCCGTATCGGCGAGTTCATCACAGAGGCGGACCGTATCCATGAGGATCCCGTCAAAGGTAGGATCCTGCATCTCCGTGGCCTGCTGTTTTGCCTGCAGAAGTTTTTCCAGGTCTTCATTTGTGATGAGGGTTTCGGGGTTCCCCTCTCGAATAAAGAGCCCTTCGAAGATTTCCCGTGTTTCCTGGATGTATTTCGGTTCGTCTACCTCGAGGACTTTCCGGTTTTTCAGGAGTAGATCATCGAGGATGTTCGGCAGGATGATCGGAATGTTGTTGCGGACGCAGAGTGTGCGGAGACGGATGAGCCGGGCTCGCTGGGAATTGCTGATGGCCTTATTTTCCTCTCCTTCGATCAGAACGTCCTTGTATTCATCGATGATCCGCTTGTTTTCGCGATGTTTGTAGATGACATCTATTTTCATCCTTTCCTGGTCGAACTGATTAATCCGGTAATGGGAGGCCAGGGCCTGCAGCCGTTCGGCATCCCCGTCGCTGATTAATTTGTTCTTCAGGTAAAGTTCGCGATAGAGTTCGTAAAAAGCCTCATGATATTTGTTGACGACACGGATTAGAAAGAAAAGGGATCGGGGATTGTCCATCTCGGAGAGGAGTTCATGGATCAGGCTGAGGTCGTCACCGCGTCGCACAAAGGGGGAGCGCTTCAGCCGCTTGCCGATATTCCGCAGGATTGTTTCCTGCTGTTCCCGGAAATCATGGATGTCCTGAAAGAAAACGAAGAAGAAATAATTGGAAATGGCGTTTCCTTCAAAAAAAACCTTCCGGTAGTCGTCAAAGCCGTTATGTTTGGAAACGAACTGAATCCCACCAACTTTGTCCGAGGTGACGGCGCCGTACATCAGAAGACGGTTCAAGACCTCCTTGCGCATCAGGTCTTCCCGGGGCTGGTCGCCGCCAAACATATATTCACAGAAACTGCCGCCGCTTCCTTTGTGGCGAACTCCCTTCCGGGTCAGAATCAGCTCGTTCCCATGGGAGAAGAAACGGATGAAGGGCCCCTGGTCCGGATCGGTATTCTCCTCGAAGAAATATCGATGGCTGATGTCGTGTCCGGCGATGGTCGTGAAATACTCGATTTCGTCGGACAGGGCGCCGTGTAGTCGAATGTCGTGTATCATAAGTAGATATTTTTCTATGTTTACAAGAGGTTTAATATTATTTTATCCGACAAACGAAACCCTGTAAAGATGAATTTCACAGGGCGATCACCGGGGGTATTTTCCGGCTGGCGCCAGAATGCCCGGATGGATCCGGTCGAGGTACTCCAGCAGGCGCTGTGCAGTTTTTCGGGAGTGGAGGCGTATGGAGACTTCGTTGTTAAATCGAAGTGCACTCTCTGTCAGGTTGTGACTTCCCAGGAAAAGCGTAGTGCCATCTATGATTGCGACTTTGGTGTGTGTGACCTGTCGTGGGGAGTCGAAGAAGACAGTGATTCCATCGCCCCGCAGCCTCTCAGCGGTTTTTTCGTTCGCGATGGTAATGTCGTGATGTTTTGACCTTTCCAGAAGAACGACTACCCGGACGCCTCGGGCAACTGCCGCTTTCAGGGACCGCTCAATCCGGGCTGTCCGGTTCTGTGCTTTCCCGGAAATCCTGAAGAGGAAAAAAGAGAGGACAATTTCTTTTTTGGCCTGCCCGATGGCTGCCTGGAGGGCATCATAATATTCACTGTTCAAGAGGGGGAGGGGATCCTCCGGGGGTGGGGAGGCGGCGGGCAGACTGTCCGGTCGAGTCAGGAGTAAAAGAAGGAAGATGAAGAGGACCTTCTGCAAGGAGTACCCTTTACTGGATCGGTTTGAACTTTATTTTCACGATCCGATGTCGAGACATCTTGTGTGCCGAGATCAGATATTGCCGGTAGGAGATCTCCTCTCCTTCCCGGGGGATTTTGCCGAAGATGTCGAGAAGGAAGCCGGCGATGGTCTCATATTCCCCTTCCGGAAGTTTGATCCCCGTTATTTCGCAAACCTCGTCCAGGGTGAGACTGCCGTCGAGGATCCAGGAGCCGTTCGAGAGGTGTTCAAACTTCTGCTGTTCCAGGTCATATTCATCCTGAATTTCGCCGGTGATCTCTTCCAGAAGATCTTCCATGGAAACGAGACCGGCCACACTGCCGTATTCGTCGGCGACGATACTGATCTGCCGTTTTTCCTTGCGAAACTCTTCGAGGAGTTGGTCCACCCGCTTTGTCTCCGGGACAAAGGTTGGGGCGCGAAGGATCGTTCGAAGCTGCAGCACCTCCGGTTGGGACCAGTAAGGGATCAAATCCTTGACGAAGAGGAATCCGGCGACCTTGTCGATTTGCTCCTCATAGACGGGATAGCGGGAGTGCCCATATTGCACCACCTTCTGCAGGATTTCCTCGATCGATTCCTCGATGTCGATCGCGATAATGTCGGGCCGGGGAACCATGACCTCTTTGACAATGGTCTTGCTGATGTCGAAGACCCCGTGGAGCATCTCCCGCTTCTCCTTCTCGAGGACCCCTTCTTCTTCCCCGTAAGAAATGATCGAACGGATCTCTTCGGGGGAGATGCGGGCCTTCATCGGTTGAGACCGGAAAACAGCCTGGAGAAAGAAATTCGAAATCCAGGTGACAAAGGAGACAAAAGGCGACAGTAGCCATGCAAGAAAGCGGATGGGGCGGGCCACCCAAAAGGAGACCTTTTCTGAATGATGAGCGGAAAAGGTCTTGGGAGTGATCTCGGCAAAGATGAGAAGGAGAAAGGTCATGATGACCGTCGCCGTGAACATGGCCGTCTCTTTGCCGAAGAGGGGTTCGAGAAACTGGGCGGTCAGGGCTCCCGTCAAGACCGATGCGGCGACGTTGACCAGGTTATTTCCAACGAGGATTGTACCCAGGAGTCGGTCCGTACCCTTGAGAAGTTGTTCCACCAGGATCGCCTTCTTGTGTCCTTGCCGGACGAGATGTTTCAGGCGCATCTTCCGGAAGGACATGAGGGCTGTCTCTGAGCCGGAGAAAAAGGCGGAGAGGAGCAGCAGAACGGCGATCAGGAAAAGATAGAGTAAGGGATGGCTTTCTTCCAAGATCAGGTCCTCGTTGAGCGGTTAATGGACCAGAGGCCATTCATAGGTGAAGGATAGGAGCACCAGATCCCGGTCGGTATCGTTGATGTTTATGGTTCCCTCGATATCCCTTTTCTGCTTCGTGTGATCCCAGGAGAGCCGACTGGCGAGTCGCCGGGTGATGGCATAACTGCAGCCAAGTCCGGTGCGAAGGGTCTTGTATTCATCATCTCGAACATCTGACTCCTGGGTGTTTTTATCATAGCGGCCGTGTAAATCGCTGCTGAACCTGTCGGAGAATCGGTAGCTATAGGTGGCACGATAACCCTGCCGTTCGGTTGTTCCGCCTTGCGTGGTCCGAGCGGTGACGTCCTGGTCGATGCCGTGGGTGCGAGAGGATTTGGGGAAGAGACGTGTGATGCTGAGACTGTAGAACAGGACGGCTGTTTACACTGACAAAGAT
>CAYQVN010000126.1:0-6472 GCA_964420895.1 uncultured Nitrospirota bacterium
TACACCGTTTGGGGGGTAGCGGTCAGAGTTAAGTGTTTGATTTTATAAGGGTTTTATGGTGGCGGTGGCTGGACTCGAACCAGCGACGCTACGGATATGAGCCGTATGCTCTGACCGACTGAGCTACACCGCCATCTGGAATGGAGAAGGGTAAACTAATGGATTCCTTCAGGAATGTCAAGAATTTTCCGCCCTGTGACGCTACAGGAAGGGTTATTTGATGTTTTTGCGGATATCCTCTCCGAGAAGATTGAGCAGGGCATCAAGGCTTTGTCGGATCAACTGGCGCACCATAAAGTCGGAAAAGTCTTTTTTCACTGTCAATTCGCCTTCCCGGATTCCCAGCAGGGTGGCATCACTGGAACGGATCGCACGCACCCACAGTTTAACGGGAAAATCTCCTTCGAAGATCTGCCTCCCCGACTCTTTGGCCGGGCGTATCTCCACGAGACCCAGCACCACGGCATCCGCTCCCAGCCGCCTCCCCTGGAGCGCTGTCAGACGGTTATTGACTCTCAGTTTTTCGAAACTGTTCGGACTCTCTTCGTTCGCTACGGGGTCCTGGAGGACATCAAACCCTCTCGTCTGGTACTGTTGTGTTGCAAAGCGGGTAAAATCTTCTTCGCTCCCCATCAGACCGGGAGGCACACCTTCGTCCATCCGTGTCTGAATAAGAAGCGCCAAGGCAAGGGTTTTTCCTTCATAGCGAATCAATCCGACCTCAGCAAGCCTCCCCTTGATCTTCTCTTCGGAGACTGCAGCTTCCACTTCAACCTTGTAGAGATTGTCCTGCCGGAGGTCCGTCAGAATCCGGTAGCGGTCGATGTATTCCATCGGATCGTGGGAAAGGATCTCCCGGAGGGCGTCGTTGTAGTGCGTAATGTCGGCAAAATAGAATAGCCCGGCAACCGTCTCTTCCACGGCGGCGGAAAAGGCCTTCTCAAGGGCCCGCTCTCTTGCGGCCGCGACATTCTTCTGGAGGATCACGCCGATCCCGGCACTCTGTACGGTTTTAAGAGCCAATGCCCTTTGTGGAAACAGCAAACTGACGAGAAGAAGGAAGCATGTAAAGCCGAAAGTTAACTTTTGCATTTGCAGGGGTTCCCCTTCTCTCTTTCGGCTACAGAGGACGGCAAAAGACCTTTGAAACGTCTTATCCATTGAGCATCTCCACAAAAGCCTCGATCCGAATTCGGGTCCGTTGATCCAGCCCGCCCGGCTTGTCCCCCTCCAGGGTCAGGACCGGCACCTCAAGGCGTTTCCGGAAGAGGATATCCTCGATCTGGCGGAAGCAGAAGGCCTGGGCATAATGAATGATCCCGTCGATCTCACGTTGCCGGATCTGCCCCTGAACATCTTCCAGTCGCCCATAGATGCTGTAGGGATAGGTGTAGAGGAGATATTGCTCGACGAGATCCCCCGCATCGGCCGGCATGGCAAACTGTCTCTGCACTTCGTTATAGACGATCCTCGCCCCCATCTCCTCGATCGAATCATAAAGGCCACTGGTAATGGGCGGGACACCGATGAACCCAATGCGTGGTCCGTCTGCAAAAGGCTTGCGCTTCTCCACTTCCACAAGAAAGCGGTCGACCTCTGCTTCGTAGGTGACGGGGTCTCCACGAAAATCACTGGCGCAGACCTGATAATAATGATTCTCCTGCCCCGTGACCCGGTTGCCCTCCCAGGTCTCCCGGTCGATCTTCCGGATCTTTGCACGGAGCGGTTTAAGCGACTCCCTGACGGCTTGCGCCGCTTCCAGGGTTGTCCCAAAATGTTCGGTCATCTTCTGTATCTGCAGGCGAAGCAGATCAGGGTCCCGGTCGTAGGGATAGGCAAAGGGGAAGATGCGAATCCCCTCTTCTTCAAAGACCTCCATAAGGGCATGGGTGTTGCTGCAATCCCCCTGAGTGACGGCAATCACCTCCTGAATGCCCTCTCTTCGGGCGGCCGAATAGATCCCCTTGATCCACCCGCAGGTGTTCCGTGGGAACCCCCGTTCCTCCGCCTCTTCCACATGGCGATAGGAGTCCGGATCCTCAATAAAAATATTATTCAGGTCCACCGGCGTCCTGCCGGCGGCCAGAAGTATTTCAACGGGGATGCTTGTCGTAAACCCGACCGGCTGTTTGTTCATGGAGGTTAAAGTTACATGATTTACCCTGTGCTGTCAATACGCTGCACAGTGGCAAACTCCTTGACCCACCACGGTAAATTCCCTATGATAGGGATAGATCATCTTTCACAATCATGGAAAAGCAAACGATGCTGAAGCTCAGAAAAGGAATCGTCTTCGTTCTCTGCATGATGAGTCTATTGGCGGCCGTAACAGTTTCCGCCGACATGGTCCGGGTGACTGTCTCAAGGGCCAATGTGCGCGCTCAACCGGGGAGCAGCCATCATATTATCGCCACCACCAAAGAAGGCGATCTTCTCCCCGTGGTCGACTCCGAAAAACGGTGGTGGAAGGTGAAGCTCTCCAATGGAAAGGAAGGATGGATCTACAAGAAAGCCGTCCGTTATGAAAAAGAAACCTATCATACGAAAATCCAGGTGATGGCCGAATCGGTACTGGGTCCTTACCTGAAATGGGCGACGCTCAACGAGGTTTACCTGGAAGAAAATCAAGCGGTCCGTCTCGACATCATGGTCACCCCGAAGTGGATGCGCATCACCGAGGAGGAGCAGAAAAAGATCATGATCCGGACGGTGAAAGAACTGTCCCGACTCTGCCGGGAAGACGACCTATTGAAGAACCACATCCAGGAAAGTCCCTATGCGGTCTTCTTCGACCGGTACAATACTCCCATCGGCCAGGCGAATGAGGTGGATGCGAGGATCCTCAGGTAAGCCCCCCTGCCCCCCCTTCAAAAAGGGGGGAACACAAAATTCTTCTTTTGTACAAAACCTTACTGCTCGGCTCCACCCTCTTGGTCCACAGGCTTTGATGCTAAGAGGAAGTCCCGGCCCGTGACAAATTCCTCCCGGTCGTAGGCGGACATCTCCACAACGCCCGTATCCATCCGGATTGCATCGACGGGACAGGCCTCGACACATAAACCACACATGACGCACCGGTCAAGGACGATATTGAATTCCACGGGATATTTTTCGATCATCGGGTCCGGGCTTTCGGCCGCCCGGATATGGATGCACTGTGCCGGACAGATGGTCGGACACATCATACAGGCGACACATTTCGGTGAGCCATCTTCCCGGAGCAGCAGGCGGTGCCGCGCCCGGTATCCCGGCGGAATGGGTCGGTGCTCTTCGGGATACTGAATCGTTACCGCCCCACGCCTTTCTTTCACAACACCCAAGGCCCGCCCGGTATGAACCAGGAGATTGCGGAAGAAGTGCCTTCCCGTAATCCAAAGCCCCTTGAGAATCTCTACAAGATAGAAACGTTCCTGGAGATTCAATCTCTTCTGGGGATTTCCGCCATCCTTCATTTCACATGCCCCACATCAGAAGAACCAGACCGGTGATCAGTATGTTCAGGAGCGACAACGGCAGGAGCCCTTTCCAGCCAAGGCGCATCAACTGATCGTAACGAAATCGCGGCAGTGTCCAGCGGACGAGCATCTGGAGCCAGCAGAAGAAAACCACCTTCCCCAGAAAAGCAACGATCTGCATAGCCGCAATGAGTCCCCGGGGAAGTGCGATCATCACCCCTCCTGGAAAATTGAAACCCTCCGGGGAAAGGTAGGGAACCTGCCAGCCGCCAAAGAAGAGGACGGCCATCAGAGCCGCCATCACGACAATCTCGACAAATTCCCCCAACCACATCATTCCGAACTTCATTCCACTGTATTCCACGAAGAACCCGATGATCTCCGATTCGCCCTCGGGAAGGTCGAAGGGGATACGCTTGGTTTCCGCCACGGCGGCAGTAAAAAAGATCAGGAAGGCCAGGGGCTGTACCAGCACGCCCCATCGCGGGAGCAGACCGAAGAGAAGTCCCCCCTGGGCTTCGGAGATCGAAGCCGGACTCAGGGAACCGAAGACCATCAACAAACCGATGATGGAAAGCCCCATGGAGACCTCATAAGAGATTGTCTGGGCGGCTCCCCGAAGGGCGCCGAGCAACCCGTAACGGTTTCCCGAGGCCCATCCGGCCAGTACGACACCATAGATCGAAAGCCCCGTAATTACAAAGACGAAGAGAATCCCGATAGGCGGATCGGCCACCTGCAGGGGGATCTCCCTGCCAAAAAGATGCAGGGGCGGCCCGAAGGGAATGACTGCAAAGGCGGCCAGGGCTGTGGTAAAGGCGATCCAGGGAGCCAAACCGTGGATGAAGCGCTCCCCCGAGGGAGGGACAAAGTCTTCCTTGGTCAGGAGCTTGATCGCATCGGCCAAGGGATGAAAAAGGCCGAGCAGACGGAGTCCGAAGATATCGGCCCGGTTCGCGCCGATCCGATCCTGCATGACGGCACTCTGCTTCCGTTCGACCCAGGTCAAAAGGACCGCCATGGTCATGAGGAAACCGATCATCAGAAAGATCTTGATCAGCATGATGAGAAGAGTCATCTCCCCTCCCCCGACTCCATTTCCTCCGGGACCGTATCGCCCACTCCCTTCAGTCCAAGGAACAAGGATAAGCGCTGCAGAATCATCTCTCCGGGGAGTGATTCACCGAGGGGAGGCAAAACGGCGGAGAAGGTCTGTTCCTTCCCTTCGAAATTGACAAAACTCCCCGTGGTTTCCGCAGGCATGGCCATTGGGAGAAGCATCCGGGCAAAGTCATCTTCCATTCCTTCCATGCTCTTCTGCAGAATCAGAATACCCTCAGCAGGGGGGATACGCAGGGAAGGGGTCTCCTCAAAAAAGCGGTGCAGGTCATCTCCGATGACGTATAGGAGTTTGATCTCTCTGAGTGCCCACGACTTCAAGATCGCCTCCGTAGCCGGTCCCGGGTCTCCATCGGGAAACCCTGCAACAGCAAGGCCACGCCGATTCGGAAACCGGTCCCGTCGCAGGAGGATCGAATCCTCGTCCGTATCGGGATCTTCGGAAAAGCCGATCCCGACCTTCGTCATGCCAAGATGGTCGACAAATAACCGCCGTGCCAGTCGGGCCGTCTCGGTCGTAACGGAGGGAAGAAGAATCATGGCCATGCCGTCGGAACCGAACTCATCGAGGACCTCCCGGATACGCCAGGCTGCCCGTTTGAGGAGCCGCTCCCACCCCACGGGGGTCAGGCGTTTTCCCTCCCGCAACAATGGTTCGCGAAGACGTCCTTCGTCATCGAGAAATCGATAGCCGTATCTTCCACGGTCGCAGATCCAATAACCATTGACATCCGGGTTGAAACGGGGCCGGAACCGATAGACACGCCGGTCATTGATCTGGATGTCGCTCTTTTCGTTGTAATCGACAATGAGATTACACCCCCGGGCGCAATAGGGGCAGACCGTCTCTCCCTGTCTGAGCATCCACACCCGCTGCTGAAAGCGAAAATCACGGTCCGTCAGTGCTCCTACGGGACAGAGATCGACGATGTTTCCGCAGTAGAGATCCTCCAGGGTCTCACCGGGGAATGTGGAGAGGACGGAATCGGCGCCGCGCTCAAAGATACCCAGTTTCTGTTTTCCCGTCACCTCTTCGAAGAACCGGACACACCGGGAACAAAGGACACAGCGCTCCTCGTCCATGACGATCGTCGGCCCCAGGATATGGACCTTCCTTTTTTTCCAGCGTGTCTCTTTGTACCGGCTGGTGTAACGGGCATATTCCATATAGTAGTCCTGCAGAAGGCACTCCCCGGCTTTGTCGCAGATGGGACAGTCGATGGGGTGATTGATCAGGAGGAATTCGAGGATGCTCCTCCGGGCGTCCCGGACCTGTTCCGTGTCGGTGCGCACCACCATTCCATCAACAACCGGCGTGGTACAGGCAGTCTGGAGTTTGGGGATCTTCTCGATTTCCACCATGCACATCCGGCAACTCCCCACGGCGGAAAGGCCCGGATGGTAACAGAAGCGGGGGATGAAGATCCCCAGCCGGTCAGCCGCCTCAATGACGGTCGTACCTGACTCAACGGTAATCTCCCTGCTGTCGATGGTGAGGGTGGGCATCTTTCATCCTATCTTAATCATAATCTTACTCTTAATCGAATCAGCTTTCAGCACTCAGCGGTCGGCATTCAGCCTGAAACCAATCTCCCCCTCACCCTGACCCTCTCCCCAAAGGGAGAGGGAGATTCGTTACGCCTTTATCTCTTTGCCTTTCCCCGTGTCCCCCCGTGTGCTCCGTGGTTACACGCTTTTAGTTTTGCCTTTGTCATGTGTTGGTTTTCTCTGCGCCCTCCGTGCCTGGTTTATTGTTGTCAAGTATTCTTACTCGTAATCTTACTCTTAATCTTAATCTGAGTTTCTGAAAACATGGATTAAGATTATGATGAAGATTAAGAGAAAGAGAAACCCCTTATGCTTTTGCTTGGCGGCCTTGGCGTTCTCCGCGAGAGTCC
>CAYQVN010000127.1:0-6448 GCA_964420895.1 uncultured Nitrospirota bacterium
CGCCCTTCGACCTCCGCCTCGATTCTTTCAAAGACCGGCTTCAGCCGCCTTGCCATAATCCTTCGGGACTCCCCATACTGGCGAGTCAGGATCACAAAACGCTCATCATCGATGCAGGAGGCCACATCGACCGTCCGGAGGTGGCGGAGAAAGAGGGCCGTCAGATGACGCATCTTGTCGACCTTCCGGACCTCGTCACCGAGGGTCTCGAGATAGTTCCGCAATCCCTTCAGTTCAAAGATCACCAGGCTGAATCGGTGGCTGGGATTCCGTTCCGCATAGTGCATCTCCTCAAGGATTCTCCGGGTGAGATAGCGGTTGCTGTTCAGTCCTGTCCGGGAGTCGAGCATCGATTCCCGCTCCGCTTCCTGCAACCGTAGCGCCATTTTTTCATCCACATATCTGGAGGCGGAAAAGCCGACAAAGATATTGGTGGCAAAGAGAAATAAGAGAAAGAGATAATTCTGTCCGGGGATCAGCACCATCGTCAGTATAGCAATTGCCGCAAAGTAAACAAAAAGTACTGTCCCCCCAAAGAACAAAGATGAACTATTTTTCGCCATTTACGCCACCTCCACAGCATCTCTCAGAAGTTCCTGGACAATCCCGCTGTTCCCGGGATATTCGACAACGCGAACCTTGAGGGTCATCGGGTCCTTTCCCTCCTGTACAAGGGTATTGTTAAAAATCGTTTTCAGCCGTTCGATCAGGTAATTCATCCCCTCCCCTTCCTCGGGCGTCATGACCACAAAACTCTCCTCACCCATGTAGGAGACGACATCGGTGGCCCGGATATTCTCCTCAAAAAAATGTGCAACACTACGAAAGCGTCGCTGTTTCTCCTCCGGAGCGGAAGCGGAAGAAAGGTAGGCATGAAACCCTGTCACGTCAAAAAGAAGAAGGGCAAAGTTACGGTTGTCGTATCGGTCACAACGACGGATCTCATCGATGACCCGCCGGCTCATGTATTGAAAACTGGCAAGACCACTTTCCGGGTCGACCATAGCCGTTTTCTCGGAAGCCCGGAGACGAACGGCCATCTTCTCTTCGATAAATCCGAGGGTCTTGATCATAAAGATGATCCCCATGGAGATCAGGGTCAACATCATCAGCGTATATTCCGAGGGGATCAAGGTCAGGACGAAAGCGGTGAGTCCGAGATGGATACAGAAGAAATAGATGAGGAGGACTACATTCTTTTCCCGGATCCCGAGACGGACCAGGCGGTGATGGAGATGCTCCCCGTCGGCGGAGAAGATATTCCTTTTTACCTTGCTTCTCCGGATGACCGCCAGTAGCGTGTCGAGAACGGGCACACCGAGGGCAGCCAGGGGAATCATGAGGGCCATCATGGTCGCACCCTTTTGCAACCCTGCCATCCCGACGACAGAGAGGGTAAATCCGAGGAACATGCTCCCGGCATCTCCCAGAAAAATCCGGGCCGGCGTAAAATTGTACCGGAGAAAACCGAGGCAACTCCCGGCCAGGATCGCCGTCACCGCCATCCCCGTCAGGTCGCTCCGGTGTCCGGCGACAGCAAAGAGGGTGAGTGAACCGATCAGGGCCACACCCGAGGCGAGGCCGTCGAGACCGTCGATCAGGTTCATGGCATTGACCATGGCCACCACCCAAAGAACGGTAACCATCCCCCCGATAACCGTTCCCAGGTGAATGTCCCCGCCGAAGGGGTTGGTGAGAAACTCGATCCGAACTCCCGCCCATGCGATGCAGGTCCCGGCCAGAACCTGCCCCCCCAGCTTCCAGAGAGGCCGAAGGGAACGGAAATCGTCGATCAGCCCGGTGAGCAGGATCAGGGTCCCACCACAGAGAAACCCCGTGACGGCCATTTTGTTCATCCCCAGAAGGTCGGGGAAGATCTTCGCCGTCACCAGGAAAATGGCCATAAAACTGCAGAAGACCGCCACCCCGCCGAAGTAGGGGATGTTGCGGGCATGGATCTTTCTTCCTCCCGGCCGGTCAACACAGCCGACCCGCTGGGCCAGACCTCCGGCCGCAGGGGTGCAGACCAGGGTCAGGGTCAGGGCACCGGCAAAGAGGAAGGCATAGAAGATCCACGGTGACATCATTTCAGCCTGCCTCCTTGTTCCGGATTATCTTCTCAAAATCACAACTCTTGAAGTGCATTTTCTTGTGCGTGGGGATTCCCTTTTGCTCCAGACAGGCATCGTAGACCGCAACGATCTCATCGACCATGGTGTTGGCATCGAACTTCTCCCCGATCCGCCGCCGGGCATTCTCCCCCATGCGGCGGCACAGATCCCGATCGTTGAGGAGTTGGATCATCGCTTCGGCCAGGTCCACCGGTTCTCCCGGCGGAATCAGAATCCCCGTCTCCCCATGGACAACCACATCAGGGATCCCCCCGACCCGTGTCGCTACGACCGCTTTCCCCGAAGCACCGGCCTCGAGCAGGACCCGGCCCATCCCTTCGTAGAAGGAGGGGAGGATACAGAAATCGCAGAGGGCCGTGATCTCGGCAATCTTCGTCCGGAAACCCGCGAAGATCACCGAAGCCTCAATCCCGTATTCCAGGGCAAGTTCCCGGAGAGGGGCTTCCAATTCTCCTTCACCCACCAGCAGGAGTCTGGCATCTGGACAGGCTTGCAACACCGAGACCATTGCCTTCAGTGCAACGGTATGTCCCTTCCCTTCCCAAAGCTTGGAAACGAAACCGATTACCCGGTCTTTCATCCCGAGCCCGAGTTCGTTCCTGAGCCGCCCCTCTTCGGCACGTCCATATTTTCGAAAGGCCTCCAGGTCGATCCCGCTGTAAATCTTCGAGTACGCCCCCTCCTTCAGGATCCCCTCCCGTTCAGCCCAGTCGATCATCGGTTGGGAGATATAGATCATATGGTCAGCCCAACGGGCGGCCCGGCGTTCCAGACCTTTAAAAAGGATCCGCCGTATCCACGGTTCACTATCGTGAAAGGAAAAACCATGGACGGTATGAATCACCACAGGTGTTTTGGCAAGCTTCCCGGCCAGTCGCCCCAGGAACCCCGCCTTGGAGTTGTGGGTATGAACGATTGAGATCTCTTCACGACGCAAGATTTTTACCAGTTCGATGAGTGCCCGCAGGTCCTTTCCCGGATGGAGGGGCTGTACCATGTTGCGGACCTCGTGGACGGTCATGCCGTTTCCCCGGACGATGTGATTGAGCATCCCCCCCGGGGCACAGGCGAGAGAAACCTCGAAACGGTCCGCCGGTGTCCGTTTCATCGTCAGGTAGGTATTAATCCCCGACCCACTCACGATGGGGAGCGTATGGACATGGAGGGTTTTGATTCGCTTCATCAATGCAACTCCATTTCCACGGAGAGGATTTCCTCCACTTTTTCAAAAACCTCTTCGGGACGGATCGACCAGAGACAATCCCGGTCCCGGCATTCAAAATTGGTACAGGGACTGCAGACAACGGGATGGTAAAGCAGATGATGGCGTCCCGCTCCGCCGTAGGGACCGTATCGTCCCGGTTTGCCGGGCCCGAAGAGGGCAACGACGGGGATCCCGACCGCCACCGCCAAGTGCATCGGACCCGTGTCGTTCGTAACCATCAGATCACTGGTCGAAAAGAGCGCCGCCAGTTCAGGAAGGGTGAGCTTTCCCGTAAGATCAATCGCATGTCTTTCCATCTGGGAAAGTACCCGTTCGATCACAGGTCGATCCTTTTTCCCGCCGACAACCAGGACTTCAGCTCCGGTCTTTTCGATCAGCAAGTCCGCCAGTCGGGCAAAATATTCCGCCGGCCACCGTTTATAGACGGCATCGCCGCCGGGGTTCAGGACAATGCGGAGTGCCCTTGTCTCCCGAATCCCTTCCTGCTCCAGAACCTCTGTCAGCGCGGCACGATTTTCCTCATGCACCGGGAACTCCAGGCCTTCCCCGGGATCTTCCGCTCCTAAGAGGCGGACGACATCAAGGTTCAGGTCGGCCTCGTGACGGGAAGCAAAGGCCGGGTCCTCCCAGGAATCATCGATCCAGGCATCATAAAAGGTCCCCCGGCCATCGGTATTCCTGCCGATGGAAAACTTCGCCCCCACGGCCTGTAAGAGGAGACGGAACCGGAAAGCCCCCCGGTTGGAGAAGAGATGATAGAGATTGACCAGAAGATCGTATTGCCTGCTGCGCAACTGACGGAGAAGCTGCAATAACGGTTTAATCTCGGAGATCACAATTTTATTTTGCATCCCTTCCGTCGGGATCACGAAGACATGATCCACATACGAGCAACTCTGAAGGAGAGACTCGCATTTGGGCGTCACCAGAAGATCGATCGTCGCTTCCGGGAAACGTGCCCGGAGGGCCCGAAGGGCCGGCACAGCCAGCAGCAAGTCTCCGATCCCCGCCGCCTTGACCACAAGAATTCTTTCGGCCTCTCCTTTCCAATTCTTTGATGTCATCTCAAACCACTCCTGTAAGAAGTTTCTCGCTATTGGGAATCCGTTCCCGATCAAGATAAAGACGGCACCAGACTTCCAGAGCCAGAAGCGACCAGATCTGATGAGTCAGGACCCGTTTGCCCCGGAAATGATCTGTCACCATCTCCTCCAGGCAGCGGGGCTGGAAAAATCCCCGTGCTGTCGATCGTGGAGCCAGGAGCATCTCCCGCACGTACCCTTCCAGGTCCCGGCGGAACCAGGAACCGATGGGGACCATGAATCCCTGCTTCTTCTTGTTCAGGATCTCCGACGGCAGGACCCCCTTCATCATCTCCTTCATCAACCCCTTCAGGCGAAGTCCCTTCATCTTGACCGACGTGGGAAGAGTCATCATGAACTCCACCAGCCGGTGATCGCAGAAGGGGACCCGAAGCTCCAGGGAGTGGGCCATGGTCATGGCATCGCCCATGAGGAGAAGATCCGCCGGGAGATAGGTCGTCAGGTCGTGCATCACAATCCTGCCGACGTAGTCCTGCCCCTCCGCCCAAAGCCGTCCCCCACCACCGGATCCTCCCCAACCCTCCGGCAACAATTCCCGGAAGGCATCGGTATAGAGGGAGCGTTTCATGGCAGAGGTGGCAAACGTAGTCCAGTCGAGATAGCGCTGCGCCGGATCGGTGAGCCCCCCCCGTGCAAAGCGTTTGATCCAGCCGCCCACATTCCGGCTTCGGGTGCTTTCGGGGATCCGTTCCACCAGGGGCGGAACAACACCTCTCCGGATCCAGGCCGGGAAGGAATCATAGAAACGGGAGAGCCGGGCGCCGAAATAGCGGGGATAGCCGAGAAAGACCTCATCGCCGCCGATACCACTCAAGGCCACGGTCACGTAACGCTTCGTCTCCCGGGAGACCAGGTAGGTGGGCAGGGCCGATGAATCGGCAAAGGGCTCTCCCACGGCGCCGATGATTTCGGGAAGCAGGGAGACCACATCAGGAGCCAGGATAAATTCATGGTGATCGGTGCCGAAGGCCTCCGCCACGATCCGGGCCTCGGATAGTTCATTAAAAGAGGCGTCTTCCTCACCGTAACCGATGGTAAAGGTCTTCACCGGTTCGCTGGAGCATTCCGACATGAGAGCAACGATACTGGCCGAATCCATTCCGCCGCTCAGAAAGGCGCCTAAGGGAACCTCACTGATCAGGCGGGATCGGACGGCATCGCGCAACAGCGCCATGGCCTGCTCCTTTGCCTCGTCGATGCTGATCTTTTTTCTCCCCACGCCCTCTTCCTCCGACAGGTGCGGTTCCCAGTAACGGCGGATATTGATCTGCCCCCGATGCCAGGTCAGGCAATGGCCGGGAAGGAGTTTCTTGATGGAGCGAAAGATACTCATCGGCGCCGGCACGTAGAGGAAACTCAAGTAGGCATCAACAGCCTCCGGTCGGAGCGTATTCAGTGAGGGATCGGCCGCAAGGAGGGCTGGAATCTCCGAAGCAAAGAGAAGGCGATCGCCCTGGTCGGCATAGACAAGGGGTTTGATCCCGAGACGGTCCCGGGCCAGGAGGAGTCTCTCCTCCCGCCGGTCCCAGAGGGCGAAGGCGAACATCCCCTGGAGCCGGGAAAGTAAATCCTCCCCGTATTCTTCATAGAGATGAACGATCACCTCCGTATCGGAAAAGGTGGAGAATTCATGCCCTCTCCCGGCAAGGTCCTGCCGGAGTTCCCGGTAGTTGTAGATCTCGCCGTTGAAGACGATACAGACCGATTCGTCTTCGTTGAAGATCGGCTGCTGCCCCGAAGCGACGTCGATGATTGCAAGCCTCCGCATCCCCAGGGAGACAGACCGGTCGTTATAACCCCCTTCGTCGTCCGGACCGCGGTGAAAAATGGACCGGCACATCAACGACAGAAGGGACGGATCAGGCCTGCCTGCAATTCCGGCAATTCCGCACAAAATTCCCTCTTTTCCAATAAAATTACGGGGAAGATAAAAATCGACTTTCTATTTAATTTTAATACACTTAGGGGATTTAGACAATATTTTATTA
>CAYQVN010000128.1:0-6425 GCA_964420895.1 uncultured Nitrospirota bacterium
ATCTGCGTATTCGTGTGAGTAGAGAGAGAAAAGCGGGGGGATCTCCGACGGTCACGCGCTGCAGACAATGTGATCATAGGTGCGAATTCGACAGACGGACTTTGTGCGAAGCCGCAAGCCTCAGGACCGGGACTTGTCCGACCGGTCGTAATCATAGTCATAATAGTAGTAATAGGTATCCTTGAGGGATTCCGGCGCGGAAAATTGATTCAGGATCAATCCGAATAGATTGCTGCCATCAAGTTGCGAAATGGCACGATGGACAAAATCGCGAGGGGTCCCGCCGTCCTTGACAACCAGAAGGACCCCTTCCGCCTGGGGCGCCAAAATCGCCGTATCGGCAAAGATATTCACCGGCGAGGTATCGAGGACGACAAAACGATTCTCGTACCGCCCCTTCACCTCCCGCAACAATTGACTCATCCGGTCGGAGGCCAGCAATTCTGAGGGATTCTCCGGGGGCTCCCCGGAAGGGAGAATCGTCAACTTGGGAATCTCCGTCTTGACCAGCAGCTCGGGCAAACTGCATTCCCCCCGCAGGTAATCGACGAGCCCCCGTTCGACCTCAATCCCCAGGTGGGTGTGTACTCCCGGCTTCCGAAGATCGGTATCAATCATGAGGACCGTTTCGTTCATCCCCTGGGCGATAGAAATCGCCAGATTCAGGGCTGTGGTGGTCTTGCCTTCCCCCTGGATGGCGCTCGTTACGAGGAGGACATTCCCCATGCGGGCCTTCATTTTTCGAAGCAGTGCGGTACGGAGCCGCTTGAACTGTTCGGCCGCGGGAGATTTCGGTTCCAGCAGAGAAACAAGATAGGCGCTCAACTTGGAGCGGTCCGATGATTGTCCTCGCCAGCTCTGGAGCAGTTTCCGGTTTCCGTTGCGCCGGTGGCCTTCCCGCTCCCGCTGTGCCTTTTCCAACCCTTTTTCAATGCTTCGCATCGTCTCTCCCGTTACCCTTTCCGGATAACCTCAAGATCCGCAATATTGAGGATCTCTTCGTATGTCGTCAGTCCCCGAATCACTTTCTGTAATGCATCCTGATAGAGGGTAACGGTCCCTTTTTGTCGGATGGCTTCGTTGATTTCATTCCGGGTGCCCCGTTCCAGGATCATCTGACGGATCTCTTCATTGAGCAGCACCAGTTCGAAGACCCCAACCATCCCCAGGTAGCCGGTCTGGCCGCAGTCCCGGCAGCCGCTTCCCCGATAAAAGGTGACCTCTTCGCTCTCCACATAACTCCTGACATCATCAATGATCTTCTTCGGCGGGATGTAACTTTCCGAACAGTTGGGGCAGACGCGCCGCACCAGTCGCTGGCTCAACACGGCAGTGGTGGCCTGTGAGATCAGGAAAGGGGGAATCCCCATATCAAGCAGGTGGAGGATGGCGCCGGCCGCATCGTTATAATTGAGCCGTCCCAGCACCATCGTCCGGGAGAGCGAAGCCTGCAGGGAGTGCTCGATCGCCTTGGCATGATTCATGTCCCCCAGCATCATCACATCGGGGTCCTGAGCCAGGATGGAACGGACGCCCTCGATATAGGAAAATTCGGCCTTTTCATTCGGCTGCCCCTGAAAAATCCCTTCGATCAGGTTCTTGATCGGATCTTCGAAGGTATAGATACTCCGTTCCGGTGTATTCAGATAATTCAGGGTGGAATAGATCGTAGAGGTCTTCCCGCTGTTGTTGGGTCCGACAATCAACACGAATCCCCGCTTGGATGTCACCAACCGCTTGTAATCCTGGAGCACGTCGTTATTCATCCCCAGAGATTCCAGATCGAGGGTCTTCTGATACTGGGCATGGAGACTTAAGACCATACTCTCCCCGTACCGGGTAGGAAAGGTGGATACCTTGACATCGACGAACCGCCCCTTGGACCGGACCTGAAAATAGTTTTCCTGCGGGATATTGTGCTTCGTAATATCGAGGACGCTTAAGATCTTCAAGCGGTTGATCACATTGATATGGTGCTTTTTCGTCGGCGAGGTCAGCTCCGTCAGTACCCCGTCGATCCGCAACCGGATGCGCAACGTTTCCATCATCGGTTCGATATGGACATGAGAAGCCTGCTTGTCCAGGGCCGCCAGGAGAACGAGATTAACCAACCGGACAATGGGGGCCTCCTCCGAGGAGGAGATAATATCCTCAATATTGGCCAGCTCCTCTTCGCTCCGGATGATCTCAATATCAACCTCTTCCTTGGCAGCCAGCTCGGCCTCCCAGTCGAGCACCTTATCTTCAGTCTCCTCCTGCATGAACATGGCATCAATCGTTCGGAGGATTGAGATTTCGGCACTGACCACGGGAGCAATTTTGAGACCGGTAATAAAGGAGAGTTCATTGACAACTACAATATCCCGGGGATTGGCCATGGCCACACTGAGGAGTTTATTGTTCTGCTGTACGGCAATCACTTTATGTTCCCGACAATATTTCTCGGGAATGAGTTGGGACACATTCGGATCGATGCGGTATTGCTCCAGACTGATGAAGGGAACGTTGTACTGTCGAGCCAGCAGGTAATCGAGATCCTCCGAGGTCAAAAACCCCATCTTGATCAGGACCGATCCGAGCCGTTCCCGGGTCCGTTTCTGTTCTTCCAGGGCCAGGGAGAGCTGTTCATCATCGACGACCTTCAGTTCCCGCAGGAGTTGTCCAATCTGCTGTTTCGAGGCTTTTTCACTCACCCTTCACATCCTTCCACAGGTCTTCCGCGAACTCCATCAGACCACACTTTCAATATCCATCTTCAAGGAGAGGGCAATCAGATTCACCAGTGAGATCAGGATCCGGGTATCCTGAACACATTCCACTTCCTTTTCCCGGTCGGCATACCACAAGGCGACAACCTTCCCCAGGACTTCCACCGGATAGAGCAGTTGCCAACCGGGGGGCGGTGAGAGAAAGCGATCCAGGAAATGCCGGTACGCTCCCTCCTCTGGAGGGGGGCCGGTAAAAACGGTTTTATTTTGCGCAAGGTCGGCCAAAAATGGGATCTTTCCGTGTTCCACGGAGACCTTGGCCACCTTCTCCTCGAAGTCCGCCCGAAGACTCGACCGGCCGAGGTAACCATTCAGATATTTCTTCCCCCACAGAAAGAGGGCGACATGATCGAAACGTTTCGTAAGAAATTTGAGGACCTCCTGGATGGCGTCATCCACATTCCCCTTCCGTACCAGCATATCACTGACCGTACAGTAGAGATCATGGACCTTCGCCTCCTCTATCGTCCGGCTCCCGAGACGTGTGACTTCGGCATGGGCATTCATGAGACTCTCAATCAGATCATCGCGGATGATCTCCGCCCGCTCCTGATAATACTGTTGATAGTACTGCTGAATACTCAGATCGAGGCAATACCCCAACTCCCGGATATAGGATTGAAAGACCTGCTCAAAATTCCGGGAGGAAAGTACGGACAGATCCGGTTTGACCAGACAGAAGACTCCGCCGAGAAAGAGGATCTTTCTGCGCAGATTGGAAATCGGATAGGAGGTGGAAACCAGAATGGGGATCTCCGGATGTTCCTGATGGAGAGTCTCCATAAAAGAAAGCCCTTCGAGTTTCATCTCTTTTTTCCGGTGCGGGAAATCGATATCGGTCACCACGATCGGACTGTATCCCTGCTCCATCAAGCGATCGATCTGCGCCCGGGCCTTGGCGACATTCCCCGCCCCCTTGACATTGAAATTGTGCTTCACCAGTTCATCGTGGACCATCATCCGCATCCGCGAATCCCCTTCCACCAGCACAATGGTAATACGGGGCTCAAACCGCTCCGCCCGGGAGAAAGTCCCTTCCATCTCGGTCTGAAACCGCTGATGGAGGAGGGAGTCCGGATGTTTTTCCACCCACTCCATCACACTCCGGGGGACTTCCTCTTTGAGCTCCGTCAGGCGTTTCTTTTGTTCCAGGATCTTGCTCGGACGAAGCGTCACCAGATGGTTCTTCTGCCGGGATCTCCGTTCAAAGGTAAAACGTCCCTTTTGCCACATGGAAAGATGGAGGACGGCCTCTTCAATCTGAAAGGTCATGACCTCTTTGAGACGTTCCGGGGAAAGGAGTTCCCGTTTCGCCAGGAGTTCCCCCAGGGCATGATTCTTATGATTCTCCTGATCCCGTAATACCTCATAGAGATCCGC
Source organism: uncultured Nitrospirota bacterium (assembly GCA_964420895.1). GTDB lineage: Bacteria > CG2-30-53-67 > CG2-30-53-67 > CG2-30-53-67 > CG2-30-53-67 > JAADIO01. The sequence goes on from CAYQVN010000128.1 coordinate 4,149, forward strand.
AGGATGGACCAACCCCTCCACGATCAGCCGCTGTCCGATCCGTTCCCGGACAAAGGGAGAATCGGCGGCATAGACCCGACCGTTCTCAAAGGCAACCTCTCCGATCGTCCCCTCCCCTTTCAGGTAGAGAACCCCCGTCTGTTCCTCCGATTCCGCCTGCTGGAGAAGTGCCGGGACCGGCACATCCTTGATCAATCCTCGAATTTCCATTGTACCTCTGTTCTCTCCGCCCGCTCCAGGGCACTTCTTGAAGGGTACCTTTCCTTACGACTCTTTCAGAATCTTTCGAATGAGCATATTCAACCGTTTGCCCGATTCATCCTCCTTGCCGGAATGATCGGGTTCCGGCGGCGCTTTCACCACGACCGGTTGATCCTGCACCACATCCAGAATGGACAATGCCGGCGGGGATTCCTCCGGTGGAGCATTCGTCTCTTTCCTGTCCATGTTCAGAATAATATTACGCAATTCCCCCAACTTTTTTTCCAGAAGCTTGTCCCGCCGGACAACCTTTTCCGTAATCTCATCGACGGCAACGGTTTTGTCTTCCAGGATCCGGGAACTCTCCTGGATGTTCTCAATTTTGCTCAGCAGATTTTCCTCTTTCTCTTTCAGAGAGGAAAAGTTCTGTTCCATCGTTTCCAGTTTGGACTGGATCTTGTCGTCTTCTGCCGTCGAAGCTTGGAAAAGCTTTTTCTGAAAATCGAGGGCATCGATATCGGATTTCAATCCTTCCACACGCTGGATCAGGTCTTTCATAAACTCCTGGTCCTGCACCGCCTGCGGGTTCGTGGACGAGACCTTGGCAGTCGGTTCCTGGGCCCTCTTTTTTCGTTCCGTCCGGATCTCCTTTTCGAGCTGTCCCAGCCGGTTCATCAGTTCCTCTTCTTTCCGGCGCACCAGAGACTGCTGACCTTCCAGATCCTTCAACCGTTCATCAATCGACTTTTCCTGGCCCAGATTATCAAGGAGGTCCTTTTTCTGCTCCAGTTCCTTGAGCACACCCCGCAATTCTTCCATCTTGTCATTTAGATCGGTTTCGCGAAGCTGCAGGCGCTGCTGGATCCCTTCAAGCTGCTCCATCTTCTGTTTCAGGATACGGTCGGCCGGTTTCGTGTCGGGAGGTCTGGGGGCTTCCGGTTTCCATTCCTTCATCTTGTTCAGGTGCTGATCGACTTCAAGGATCTTTTTCTGGATCTCGACCTTTTTCTCTTCCAGGTTCTCCTTGATGGCATTCACGTCGTTGAGCCGTGTGGAGACTTCGAGAAGTTTCTGGTGGATTTCCTGCTCCCGGGAAAAGAGCAGCTCCTCCCGATCCTTTAAAGTGCTCTCCTCCTTTTTCGGCGCCTGCTCCTTCTGCACATTCAAGAGCTGTTCATAGAGGAGAAGGTTCTCATCTCCCTTGTTGGCATAAACAGACTGCATCTGGTTGTAGAGGTCCTGGAACTTCTTGTTCAGTTCAACGGTATTCTGGTCCAAAGCCGTCGTCATCACCTGTCGCGGCGGTGGTGTTTCCCGCTTCCCGTCACCGATCTCCTGCAACTCTTCAATGACATCGCGGAGGATTTTTTCATCGAGGGTCTTCGTCCCTTCCACATAGCCCAGGCGCAGGGCCGCATCGGAAACTACATTAATCAGCCTCGGGATCCCGCCGGCATAGTCATAGATCAATTTCAGGGCCCCCGGCGTAAAGAGTTCAACCGGTTCACCCTTGGCAATCTTCTGGCGATGGTTCACATAGCCGAAACTTTCTTGCTCATTCAATGGACCAAGATGATACTGCACGGTAATCCGCTGTTTGAGCTGCTCTAAAACGGGGAGATTCAGCTTGTACCGGAGTTGAGGCTGCCCCACCATGACGATCTGTACCAGTTTTTCCGTATTGGTCTCCAGGTTGGAGATCATCCGTAATTCTTCCAGGGCATCGATACTCAGGTTTTGCGCCTCATCGATGACGAGAATCGCCTCTTTCTCCTCGGAAAAGGTCTTGAGAAGGACCTTGGTCAGCATGGAGAGGAGTTTCGGCTTGGTTTTCTCCACCTGCACCTCAACGCCGAATTCGTTGAGGACATGCTCCAACAATTCCTTGGCATTAAAATTCGTATTGATCACCCGGGCCATATGGGTCGTCGGCGGGAGGTTGTTCATGAGAACACGGAGAAGCATAGTCTTGCCGGACCCCACCTTGCGGCGGTCGAGTGGAGCCGTGCAGGCGCCTCAACCCCCGTGCTCGCATCCGACATGCGTGCCGGTCAGTCCCAGGTCCATGCGGAGGAA
>CAYQVN010000129.1:0-6359 GCA_964420895.1 uncultured Nitrospirota bacterium
ACGCGATGGAGGGGCCGACGCCCGTTTCCGCCCTGATCCATGCCGCGACGATGGTAACGGCCGGGGTCTATATGGTGGCCCGGGCCAATCCACTCTTTACCGAGTCGGAGACGGCCCTCATGGTGGTCGGTATTGTAGGCGGTTTTACGGCTTTTTTTGCTGCGACGATCGGTCTGGCGCAGAACGACATCAAACGAGTCCTGGCCTATTCCACAGTGAGCCAGCTGGGGTATATGTTCCTCGCCCTCGGTATCGGGGCCTATACGGCGGCGATCTTTCATCTTCTCACCCATGCCTTTTTCAAGGCCCTGCTCTTCCTCGGTTCCGGCTCCGTGATCCATGCCATGTCGGGTGAACAGGACATGCGGAAGATGGGGGGGCTTTGGAAGAAGATCCCCTGGACCTACGGGACCTTTATCATGGCAACCTTGGCCATTTCCGGGATTCCAATCTGGGCGGGGTTTTTCAGCAAGGACGAGATCCTCTGGAAGGCCTTCTCCCACGGGACGACCTATGGCACGGTTCTTTATGCCCTGGGCGCCTCGGCGGCACTGCTGACGGCCTTCTATATGTTCCGGCTGATCTTTATGACCTTTCACGGCGAGTCCCGGGTGGAACCGGAGGCGGCCCATCATCTCCATGAATCCCCCTGGACCATGATAGGACCTCTGGTGGTGTTGGCGGTTTTCTCAACCGTTGCGGGATTTGCCGGTGTGCCCGAGGCCTGGGGAGGCGGAAACTGGATCCATCATTTCCTGGGACCCGTCTTCGGACACGGAGAAGTGGAGGGGGAGTTGGTTCATGCCCCAATCCATCTGGAGCGCGTCATGGCTGGCATATCGGTGATGATTGCTGTAGCCGGGATTCTCCTGGCTTGGTTGATGTATATCGTAAGCCCCGTACTCCCCGGGAAACTGACTTCCATCCTGGGCGGGCTCTACCGGGCGGTCCTGAATAAATGGTATTTCGATGAGATCTACGATGCGCTGTTGGTCAATCCCTGCAAGCGTTTCGGAACATTTCTCTGGGAGATTATCGATGCCGGGCTGATCGACGGGATCGTTAATGGTGTGGCCACAGTTGCGCACTTTTTCGGGGAGCGGATCCGGCGACTGCAGACGGGACATGTGGAAAATTATGCCCTCTTCCTGGTACTGGGGATCGTGGTGATCCTCGGATTCTATCTTTTCACCTGACGGGCGGGATCGATGACGGATCATATCTTAAGTTACATTACCTTTTTTCCTCTGGCCGGGATGGTGCTCCTCTTTCTCACGCCACGGGGCAGGGATGAGACGATCCGGAAGGTTGCTTTCGCAACCTCCCTGATTACCTTCGCCCTCTCTCTCTACCCGCTTTTGCGATTCGACCGCGGAACCTATCAGATGCAGTTCACGGAATCGGTTCCCTGGATTCCTGCCTGGGGCATTCATTATTCCGTCGGTGTCGATGGCATCAGTCTATTGATGGTCGCTCTGACCACCCTCCTTTCCATGATTGCGATCCTCTCGTCGTGGACGGCAATTCAGGAACGGGTGAAGGAGTATATGATCGCCCTGTTGGTGCTGGAAACGGCCATGCTGGGGGTCTTCGTCTCGACGGATCTCTTTCTCTTCTATATTTTCTGGGAACTGGAACTGATCCCCATGTTTCTCCTCATCGGTATCTGGGGCGGCCCCCGCAAGCACTATGCAGCGGTCAAGTTCTTTCTCTACACCCTGGCCGGTTCGGTACTGATGATGGTGGCGATTCTGGCCCTCTACGTTCATAGCGGCGATACCCCGACCTTCGATATTGCGACCCTCACGGCGGTGGCCGGCGGTTTCAGTCCGAAGCTGCAGTTCTGGGTATTCTGGGCCTTCTTCTTAGGTTTTGCCTTCAAGGTCCCCATGTTCCCCTTTCATACGTGGCTCCCCGATGCCCATGTGGAGGCTCCCACGGCCGGTTCCGTGATCCTGGCCGGGGTCCTGTTGAAGATGGGGACCTATGGTTTCCTCCGTTTTGCCATCCCCCTCTGTCCCCGGATCGTTCTGCGTCCTGAGACGGTAGCGATCATGATGACCCTGGCTGCCGTGGCCATTATCTACGGGGCGCTGGTGGCCATGATGCAGAAGGACATGAAGAAGCTGGTGGCCTACTCTTCGGTTTCCCACATGGGGTACGTCATGCTCGGCATCTTTGCCTATAATCTACAGGGGGTCTCCGGCGGGATTCTTCAGATGTTCAATCATGGCGTTGTTACGGGTGCCCTCTTCCTGATTGTGGGGCTGGTCTACGAGCGGCGCCATACCCGGATGATTGCCGATTTCGGCGGCATTGCGAAGGTCATGCCGGTCTATGCCGCCTTTTTTTCGATCTTTACCCTGGCCTCCATCGGGATGCCCGGCACGAACGGTTTTATCGGCGAGTTCCTGATCCTTGTTGGCGCCTTTGCCTCTCATTACCGGATTGCCGCCGTGGTCGGTGCCTTCGGGATTATCCTTGGAGCGGGATACATGCTCTGGCTCTATCAGCGGGTGATTTTCAACCCTCTGGTCCACAAGGAGAACGAAGGGCTTACCGATCTCAGCCTACGGGAGGTGGTAACGCTGGTGCCGCTTGTGGTCCTGGTTTTCTGGATCGGTTTTTACCCGGCGCCCTTTCTGCAACTGCTCGATGCCTCGGTAACTCACCTGATTGAACCGTTGCAGTCCTATCCGATGGCGATGCTTCCATAATGTCTTTGACCTGGAGAAGATGATGCCCCTCGTTTTGCCGCCCATCCCCAACCTATATGCGATTGCCCCGGAGATCATTGTCGTATTGACTTCCCTGCTGGTCCTGTCGATTGACTTTATCCAGCCCCGTGGCAAAAAAGGAGGCCTCGCCTTCCTGGGAGCGGCCGGACTTTTTCTGGCCGGCATTTTCAGTTACAGGCTCCTGCAGCATCCTCTTGCGACGGACATTCCCGGCTTCTCCGTCGATGCCTATGCCCAGTTCTTCAAGCTCATCTTTTGCCTGGCCGGTTTGATGGTGATCGGGATCTCCGTACGATACCTGACCCTGGAAGGTTTTTCCCTCGGGGAATACTATTCGATCATTCTCCTCGCGATCCTCGGGCAGATGATCATGGCCTCCGGAACGAACCTGCTGGTGATCTATGTGGGGCTGGAATTGATGGCGATTTCACTCTATATTCTTGCCGGGTTCTTCAAACATAATCCCAAGTCGAACGAGGCGGCCGTAAAATATTTTTTGCTCGGCTCCTTCTCTTCGGGGATCTTCCTTTACGGGATCATGATGACCTATGGGCTCACGGGCAGTCTCGATCTTTCGGTGATTGCCGAAAAGATCGCAGGTTTGGAATTCTCCGGACTTTTGTTGCTGGCCGTGATCATGATGGGAGCGGGGTTTGCCTTCAAGATCGCCGCTGCCCCCTTCCACTTCTGGACCCCCGATGTCTATGAAGGATCCCCCACATCGGTAACAGCCTTCATGTCGGTAGGACCCAAGGCGGCGGCCTTTGCGGCCTTGATCCGTGTTTTTTCATCCGCCTTCGGGACCCTGCGTGTAGAATGGACGACCCTCTTTATCTGCCTCTCCATCGCCACCATGGTGACGGGGAACTTTATCGCTCTGAGGCAGACCAATATCAAGCGGATGCTCGCCTATTCCAGTATCGCTCATGCCGGCTATCTCATGGTCGGTTTCGTAGCCGGTGGGGAACTGGGGATCTCGAGCATGATGCTCTATCTCATGATCTATGCCTTTATGAATATCGGGGCCTTCGGTGTAGTGATCCTCTTGAACCGGGTAGGAGGGATCGGTGATCAGATCGATGATTTTGCGGGCTTATCGCAGGTGAGCCGGGCCTCGGCCTTTGTCATGATGGTCTTCATGTTTTCCCTCGCCGGGATTCCCCCGACGGCCGGTTTTGCCGGGAAGTTCTACATCTTCATGGCGGCGGTCCAGAGCGGATACGTCTGGCTGGCCGTCATCGGTGTATTGAATTCCGCCGTATCCGCTTACTATTATCTGCGAGTGATCATGCGGATGTACATGACGGAACCGGGTGGTGAACCGGTGTTGAATGTTTCCACCGCCCTCTCGGCGATCCTGCTGATCGCTGTTGTCGGGATCCTCGCCGTTGGGATCTTCCCTGGTTTCTGTCTTGATCTGGCCCGTGCCTCCGTGACATCGATTTTTTAGGCCGGTGGGGCAGGATCTTTCGACCCTTCTGAATCCTGGCGGCTTCGTACGAGGTCGTCTGTCAAAACCAGACTGATTACTCGTCCATCTATCTTAACTTTGTATTGATTCCCTGAACAGGATTGAAATGTCAGGAATGATCCGCCCCGCTGATTCTGCGGATGTAGCTGGCGGCGGAAAGAAGGAAGATGCCCAAAAGGAGCATGGTCACCGGTTCCTGGCGGTTGGTGACGGATGGGTCCTTCAAGGGGGGAGTCAGTAAGGGAGATGTCTGGTTGTTGCCCTCTACCGGGTAATGCTTCCTGACCAGTAGGGTGGGTCGGACGAATGTCCCATCGGAAAGTACGGCTCCTTCGTGCGGAGAGGTTCGCTGCATTTGCAAAAAGGCGGATGCAACCCCGGAACTCAAAGCCGTTGCGAGAAGAAGTATGGTAATAAAAGTTTTCATCGGTAGTTGTCATATGTATGCAACAATCGAGCCAAGCACGTAACATATTGAAACATAATGAAATTGTCATGCTTCCTTCAAAGGGGCAACAATATTAATCGTTGTGTTGCAAAGAAAACCTACACTTCATAGGCTTGCAGGGGAGTATCTAGGCTAAATATAATAGAATCAAAGAGTTAACCTTGTAAAGATAACCGACAGTGAGGCTATATATCGTTTCTAGAGAGTTGAATATAACTCATCCCCAGGTGTGTAAAAAATTTCCTATTCTCGCTGGATATGCAATATTTGAGTTCGGAAAAGTTGATTTATTTTGACAGAAATCGGGTGATCTGTTATTTATATAGCCTTTCTGACAAAAAGTTGAACTCCTTCATCCAGTCCTATCCGAGAGGACATTCATGACAAACCGGATCTTATTTCTGAACCATGAGAAAGGAATCGAGATTCCTGATCATATTCTCGATGAAATGCAGCTGAAAAAGGGTGACAAGTTTATCATCTACCGGGAAGCGGGCGTTGTCCATCTTCGTAAGATCGATGACTCCGCTACCTGGGGGCCGAAAGGGGAGAGGGATTTTGAGGAGCAGGAAGAGTTCCTCGCTGCAGTGGAGAACTGGTTCCTTACAAACCTGAAAGGGTTTGAAAAAAAGATGACCTTTCAGGGGAATCTTGAGAGTATGCACCTGGCGGAGATTCTTCTTTTCCTGGCCATGTCCCGAAAGACCGGCGTTTTGATCCTGAAAGGGAAAAAGGTGACGAAGAAGATCTACTTTGAGAACGGGGAGATCGTCTTTGCCGCATCCACATTGCCCGAGGAACGGTTGGGGGATATCCTGCTGAAAGAGGGAACGATTTCCGAGGAACAGTATCAGCAATCCGCGGCACGGATCGAACCGGGAAAACGGCAGGGCAAGGTCCTCGTTGAAATGGGAGTGATCCCTCCTGAGTCTCTTTGGAAGGCGGTCTGCCTGCAGGTAGAAGAGATCGTACACAGTCTCTTCACCTGGGAACGGGGCTATTTTGAATTTTTGGAAGGGAGTCTCCCGACAGAAGAGAAGATCAAGCTGGCCGTCAGTGTGCCGAACCTCATACTTACGGGAATGCGGAAGGTCGCCTGCCAGGGGATCAATCAGGTCCACTATCCCGATGAGAGCCAGGTCGTCTATTGCCTGTCGGGAGAAGGGAATGAATTCGGGGGGATTGAACTCTCCGCCGAGGAGAAGGCACTCCTGTCACAGATCGAATCGGGGATGACCGTCCAGGAGGTCTGTGCAAAAAGTTCTTTGTCGGCGGAGGAGGCGAAGGAGACTCTCTTCCGTCTCATTGCAGGAGGACTGATTCGTTCTGCCAAGGTGCGAGGCCCCTATGCTGAGGCCGTGGAGATTGAAGACTCGGCGAAACTGACGGAACGGATTGAGCAGTGCAATATCATCTTTCGCCTGATCACGGAATTTCTCAGGATGGCTGTGGGGGACCGTGTCCATGTCATCCTCGGCGCCTTCTTCCGAGGCGTTGATCACGGACAGGAGATCCTCTTTGATGCCGTCTCCCTGGAACCGGATGGATCCCTCGATGCCCGACCCCTCCTGGCCAACATCGCTGAATATCTTCCGGAGGAACGGGAGTCCATTCTCAACCGGGGATTGAATGAACTCCTCTATTTTCAGCTCTTTGCCGTTCGGAACAATTTGGGGCATCAACAGGAGAAGGAGATTTTGAC
>CAYQVN010000130.1:0-6355 GCA_964420895.1 uncultured Nitrospirota bacterium
CTGAAAGTCCCCTTTCTCCACCACACCCGAAATGTTGTGGTGGTCGAAAAGATTGAGAATTAACCCCGATGTTCCACGTGGAACATTTGGCTTGTACAAACCTGCAGAGCGCCCTTTTTTCTTTTCCTGAAAGGGGTTCTGTGATAATGTATTAGAAAATGTCGGAAGAGGCACACCGGGACGGCATTGGAAAATTTCCTTTAATTACAATGACTTACGTTATTTTTGCCGAGGTTTTTTGAAGCGCCGGCAGGTTGGGAGATCCCTGCATGATCATTTCCATCGCCAATCAAAAGGGGGGAGTGGGGAAGACGACAACCGCCGTCAATCTTGCCGCCTCTTTAGGGGTGGCGGAAAAAAAGGTGCTTCTCGTCGACATCGATCCCCAGGGAAACGGCACCAGCGGTTTCGGTATCGACCGGACATCCATTTCGGGGAGCGTCTACGATCTCTTTCAGGGAAAGGCACCGGGAGAACTTTCTCTCTCCACGGCAATCGACGGTGTCGGTCTGATTCCCTCCTCCATGGCCTTGGCCGGCGCTGAAGTAGAACTGGTGGATCTGGAAAACCGGGAATTTTTGCTCAAGGAGGCTCTCGATGGCCTCCGTGATCTCTATGATTTCATCCTCATCGATTGTCCACCCTCCCTGGGATTGTTGACCCTGAATGCACTGACGGCATCGGATGGCGTCATCGTTCCTCTCCAGTGTGAATACTATGCCCTGGAGGGGCTTTCCCATCTCCTGGAAACGATCAGTCTGGTCCGGGAAAATCTCAATCCCAATCTCTCCATCAAGGGGATCCTCCTGACCATGTTCGATGTTCGTAACAATCTCTCCTCCCAGGTGGCCGAGGAAGTCCGGGGGCACTTTGAAGACCTGGTCTTTGAAACGGTGATCCCCCGGAATGTGCGGCTGGGAGAGTCGCCGAGTCACGGGATGCCGGTCCTGCTCTACGATGTAAGCTCCCGGGGGGCGCAAAGTTATCTCAATCTTGCAAAGGAAGTGATTCATCATGTCGAGAAAAGTACTGGGCAAAGGGTTGTCGGCCCTTATTCCGGATAAGCCGATCCCGGCCACGCAGGAGGCGTCGGGGCAGGAGGGGGTGCGGGAGATTCCCGTGGGGAGAATCCTTCCCAATCCCCATCAGCCACGCAAGGATTTTGCTGAAGAGGGGATGGCCGACCTGGTCCGGTCCGTGCGCAACCGGGGAGTGATTCAGCCGGTCCTGGTGCGACAGCGGGGGCGGGAATTTGAGCTGATCGCCGGAGAGAGAAGGTGGCGTGCCGCGCAGCAGGCGGGGATCATCAATATCCCGGCCCTCGTCCGGAAGGTATCCGATCAGGACTCCCTCGAACTGGCCCTGATTGAGAACCTCCAGCGGGAGAACCTCAATCCCATGGAGGCGGCCGAATCCTACGAGCAACTGATGGGGGAGTTTCATCTTACCCAGGAAGAGGTCTCCCGCAAAGTGGGGAAGCAGCGTTCTTCCGTCGCCAATGCCCTCCGGCTTCTCTCGTTACCGGAGGAGTTGAAAGGGTATCTCCGCCGGTCGGAACTGACGGCGGGACATGCCAAGGCCCTCCTCTCTCTTCCGTCCCCATCGCAACAGATTGCCCTGGGCCGGGAGATCCTCCGCAAAGGGCTTTCCGTTCGGGAGGTGGAGAACCGCATCCGAAAGGGTGCTCCGGGCGGTGCGGGGAAGGCCCCGCAGAAGAAGAGTGATATCCATGTCCGGGCCATGGAGGAGGAGTTGAAACGGGGATTCGGGACGAAGGTGCGGATCCATGAACGCCGGGGCCGGGGAAAGATCGAGATTGCTTTTACCTCACCGAAGGAACGGGAACGGCTGATTGCCCTGTTGCGTGAGACAACTCGCCCCTGAAGGTATCTTGGGGTCCGCTCCCTGTGCCGCACCACCGGGGGTACGTGCCGCCTCCTTCCTCACGGGGCATTACAGTATTTCCGAACAGGACCACTCAGTGGATGATCAAAGGAGAGAGCATGAATTTCAAAAAGCGAAACGACCAACGGGGCAGTCAGAACAGTGGGTCTTCACCCTCGATCTCCGGAGATATCAACACGATCCTCGGTAAGGAAACCTCCTTCAAGGGGGTCTTGACCTATGAAGGTACGGTGAAGATCGACGGGAAGGTCGAGGGAGAAATCATTGCCAAGGATACCCTGATTATCGGTGAGGATGCCGAAATCAATGCCAATATTGATGTGGGACGCTTGATTTCCCGGGGAAAGATCAAAGGGAACATCACCGTCAAGGACCGGGCCGAATTTTTTGCACCGGCCGTTCTCCACGGAAACATTCAGACGCCGGTGATCATCATTGAAGACGGTGTCGTCTTCGAAGGAAAATGCGAGATGGGCCAGACCGCCCAAAAACCGGAACTCAAGATTACCCCACTCCATCAGGAGTCCCTCAAAACCGGCAAATAGTTCTCCTCCCTTGCCCCGATCCGCCCCAAGCGATAGTATGGTAAAGAAGGGGAGCGACTTCGTTCCCCTTTCAATGCCGTGACCCGGAGTGGTGGGATCACAGATCGTGAGATTTTCTTGCTCTCCTCCAGTGCCGTGGCATTGCTATTGAGCTGAGGAGAGAACCATGAGGACCGGGATTGTCCGATTGACGGTGCGTCTCTATTACATCGGCTTGATGATGCTTTATAAAAGCATCCGTCTCCGGGTGATCGGGGAAGAGCACCTGAGTCGCCTCTGGGCCCGGAGGCAACAATTCATCGTCTGTTTTTTCCACGGAGACGTCCTTCTCTTCTTCCCCCACTTTCGCGGTCGTAACGCCCTGATCTTTACGACGGAGTCTCAGCGGGGGCGCTATCTGTCCGAGATTATCCGGCTTTTCGGCTACCGGCCTGCCCGAATCCCGGACATCCGGGGACAGAACCTCGCCTTAGATACCATGACGGAGGAGGTTCGCAAGGGATACAGTGCGGTCCTCGCCGTGGATGGTCCCCTCGGCCCCTATCACAAGGTGAAGCACGGAGCGCTGGTCCTGGCGCGGCGAACAGGTTGCCCCATCGTTCCGATGGGGACTGCTTCGGCCTGGCGCGTTGTCCTGAACAAGCGGTGGGACCGCTATGTGATCCCCCTCCCCTTTACACGGGCAACCATTGTTATCGGGGAACCGATTGCCGTTCCCGGGGATGCCGATCGTGACCATCTCGAAGATTTGCGTGCTCAAGTGGAGGAACGCCTGAAAGGGTTGAACGATATCGCCCGGGTTCGGCTGAATCGCCGGGAGAAGGATCTTGGGGTATAATTCCGGGGGGTAGTGCGCTTCCTTTTGCAGGTGTAGATGCTGCGGTTGCAGCGGTCGATCATCGGGGTGGTTCGATTCGCACTTACGCCCGACGCTGAACCGCAGTGAAGAGGAATCCCGTCATGTGGCTGAACCGGATCCTCCTGCAGCGGCTTGTCTCTCGACTTCGTATCAAGGGAGCCCTCCGGTTTCTCTATGCCCTCGAAAAGGTCGGCCATCCCTCGGAAGTCGCCTTCCCCATGGAACTCCTCCCCTCGGGCGTCAAGATGCACCTCCGGGGGTTCATGACCTTCCACTCCGTACAGATCAATCTCGACTGGGTCTGGCCCTATTGGATTGTGCAGCAATTCGACCCGAAGAGCACGAGCTTCATTCCCCGGGCGATGAACCTGACCCATGTGAACCAGACCCATCGGAATTGGACCGCCGTCGGTGTCCTGGGGGGGAAGGTGGAACCCGTCGTCGACCCCCGGGGGCTCTTGACCCCCTGGTTCGACGGATGGTCTCTCGACATCTGGCTCTATCGGAAAGGCCGGCTGATTGCGCCTTCCCGGTTGCCCGAAGTAGACCAGTCCCTCCGCGGCTCCCTGCCGATCGTAGGGACCTCCTTTACGGAAGAAGGGCTTCATCTATCGTGGGAGATCTTCGGGGCGCGAATCGACGGCCACGAGACGGTCATCGAAAAGGTGCGCGTCCAGAACCTCCTGGAGGAGGAGGCGAAGGCCCGGCTCTATCTTTCCATCCGCCCCTACAATCCTGAAGGGATGAGCCTGATTCGACATCTTGCTTATCACGAAGGGGGCGCCTGGGAGGTCAATCATGCCCTGGCCGTGGTGCTGCAGCAGCCCCCCGACCAGGTTGCCTGCTCCGACCAGCGGATCGGTGACGTTTCGATCCTCCTGCCACATGTCGACTCCTGCCGCACCCTCTCCTGTGGCGCCGGCATGGCTACGGCCCTTGCCGCCTACCGGATCCATCTCGCTCCGGGGGAAGTCCGGGAATTTGCGGCCCTCTGTACCACGAACAAGGGGGTGAAAGTCAACCGCAAGGTGGTCGGAGCTTTCCAGGAGGTCGATACATCGGCCCTCCGCGAGGAGAGTGTCCAGGCATGGCAATCCCTGCTGTCACGAGGGATGAGCCTCACCCTCCCTGACGGGAAGATGGAGTCCTGTTTTGAGGCCAACAAGGCCTTTTTACACCTCTTTGATGACGGCGAGGAGATCACTCCGGGGCCCCTCACCTATCACCGTTTCTGGTTCCGCGATGCGGCCTTTCTCATCAACGCCCTGGACAAGCTCGGCTATCACGAGGCAGCCCGGACCAAACTGCTCACCTACCCTTCACGGCAGCGGAAGGACGGTTTTTTTATCTCCCAGAACGGGGAGTGGGACGCCAACGGGGAGGCGATCTGGACTCTGATGGAGCATTTCCGGCTGACCCGGGACCGGGACTTTCTCGCAGCGGTCTATCCCGCGATCCGGAAGGGGATTTCCTGGATCGAGAAAAAGAGGCAAAAAAACAAGAAGCAAGAGGGACCGGCGAAGGGTCTCATGCCCCCCGGCATGTCGGCGGAACATCTCGGCCCGAATGACTATTTCTACTGGGACGATTTCTGGTCCCTGGCCGGGATCCGGGACGGCATGGAGGCGGCGACGATCCTCGGATTCGAAAAAGACCGGAAGCGCTTCGAGGGGATCTATGGCTCCTTCTGGAACGATCTTCTGGCCTCCCTGGATCAGGTGGAGCTGCGGTTGGGAAGAAAGATCCTTCCTGCCTCGCCCTTTCGAAGGATGGATGCCGGCGCCATCGGCTCTATCTCCGCCCTCTATCCTCTCCGCCTCGTACCGGCCGATGATCCATGGGTTGCGAATACCGTCGATTACCTGAGAAAGGCCTCCTTCTTTGAAGAGGGGTTTTTCCAGAACATGATCCACTCCGGCGTCAATCCCTACCTGACCGGACAGATTGCGCAATGCTACCTCTACCGGAGAAGACCGGAGGCCTGGCCCCTGATCGACTATCTGCTGAAGATTGCCACGCCGACCTTTACCTGGCCCGAGGCGATCCATCCCCGTACCGGCGGGGGGTGCATGGGGGACGGCCATCATGGATGGGCCGCTGCAGAGATGCTGTTGTTGATCCGGAATCTCCTCTTCTTTGAAGAGCAAGACCGGCTGGTGTTGACACCGATCCTGTCGAGAGAGTGGACCGAAGAGGGCGCCGTCATTGCCGTGGAGCGGGGACCGACCTACTTCGGCCCCTTCGATTTCACCATCCAATGCCGGGGCGAGAAGATCGTATTGATCCTTGAAGAACATTTCCGGACCCCTCCGTCAAAGATCGAATGGCATCTGCCTTGTCCTGTCGTCCGTGCTGAAGGAGCTAACCCGATTCAGTCGGAAGAAGAAGGGACCCTGATCTTTCCGCCCACGACCCGAAAGGTTACGGCCTGGGTCGACAGGAAGGGGGAGGGGTCATGAAGATCGCAGTTTTTTCCAATACCTACCGACCATTCGTGGGGGGGGTTACCCGGTCGATCGACACCTTTGTGGAGGAATTCCGAAAGGCCGGACATGAAGTGCAGCTCTTCGTTCCCCGTTTCAAGGAGATGCAGGAAGACATTGATAAGCTAAAACGAGCCGGAAAACTCAGCAAGAACAAAGTCTACAGAAGCTATATCGATGGAATGAAATTTGAAGTTCCCGAAGACTTCTCGAATGCCAGCTCGCTGGTCGTGTTGGCCACCTATACTCCCCTAATGCTTGTTAATTTCCATCTGGACGGCCGGAAACATGAGGTCATGATTCCTCCTCAATATTACGATGATGGGATAGCCATTGAAGATCTGGAAAGCATCGTCCAAAAAGAGATTATTAAGGTAGCCGGTCACAACATTCAAAGGACAACCAGCATTCATTTAAAACTATCTGCCGTACGAAGCGGGCTGGCCGGATACGGAAGGAACAATATCACCTTTGTGGATGAATTCGGCAGCTTCATCACCCTGTATGCATTCTTCACGGATTACCAATTTGAGACCGACCATTATCAGGAGATAAAAATGGTC
>CAYQVN010000131.1:0-6347 GCA_964420895.1 uncultured Nitrospirota bacterium
AAGCTTATCATCTTCTGAGAGAAATTCAAGCATATGATTCAAGTCCAGGGCCTGGAAAAAGACTACAGTGGACAAGTCCTCTTTGAGGAAGTCACCTTTACCGTCCATCCCGGCGAACGGATCGGTCTCGTCGGAAGAAACGGACACGGCAAGACCACTCTCTTTCGTCTGCTGTTGGGAGAGGAACATCTCGATGGAGGTGAGATCCGGATCCCGAAGGGGTACACCCTGGGGCACCTCTCTCAGAAAATCCGTTTCACCGAAAAAACCGTTCTGGCGGAAGGGTGCCGGGGGCTTTCGTCCAGCGAAGAGGGAGAGGATGAGACCTACCGGGTCGAGGCCGTTCTGGCCGGTCTCGGCTTTTCTCCCGAAGATTTTGAACGTCCACCTTCGGAACTCTCCGGGGGATACCAGGTACGCCTCAACCTGGCCAAGGTCCTCGTTTCCGAACCGAACCTCCTGTTACTCGATGAACCGACGAACTATCTCGACATCGTCTCCATGCGCTGGCTCACCCGTTTTCTTTCGAACTGGAAAAATGAACTGATCCTCATCACCCACGACCGGGACTTTATGGACCGGGTCACGACCCACACCCTGGGGATCCATCGGGGACGGGTCCGGAAGGTCCGGGGGAGCACCGAAAAACTTTACGAGCAGCTTCTCCAGGAGGAAGAGGTCTACGAGCAGACCCGGCGCAATGAGGAAAAAAAGCGGATGGAACTGGAGCAGTTCATCCAGCGTTTCCGCGCCAAGGCAAGCAAGGCCCGGGCGGTACAGTCCAAGATCAAGGCCCTGGCACGGAAAGGGCAAAAGGAACAACTTAAAAAGATTGAGAACCTGAAGTTCGCCTTTCCCGCCGCGCCCTTTTCCGGGAAATGGCCCCTGGAAGTGGAAGGTCTCTCTTTTTCCTTTTCCGCCGAAGGCCCTCCCCTCATCGAAGACCTGAACTTCTGGGTCGGCCCGCGGGACCGGATCGGAGTGATCGGCAGGAACGGAAAGGGGAAGACCACCCTGCTGAACCTGATGGCGGGAGAACGATCTTCCACCGCGGGAACAATCCGCCGTCATCCGAACGTAAAGATCGCTTATTTCGGTCAGACCAACGTCGATCGACTCTCGCCCGAGCGGACCGTGGAGGAGGAGATCCTCCAGGCCCACCCCGACGTGGACCGGAAATCAGCCCGGAATATCTGTGGTGCCATGATGTTCGGCGGAGACCTGGCGCTGAAAAAAATCGGCGTCCTCTCCGGCGGAGAGAAGAGCCGGGTCCTGCTGGGAAAACTCCTTGTCCGCCCGTCCAACCTGCTGCTCCTCGATGAGCCGACGAATCATCTCGACATGGAATCGACGGAATCCCTCCTGGCAGCTGTCGATGCCTTCCCGGGGGCCGCGATCTTCGTCACCCACAGTGAGATGATCCTTCATGCCCTGGCCACACGACTCATCATCTTTGACGGCGGCAAGACGACCTTCTTTGAGGGAACCTACCGGGATTTCCTGGAACGGGTCGGCTGGGAAGAAGAGCAGGAAGAGGCGGGGGAGACAAAGGAAGAAAATGCCGTCTCCCGCAAAGAGATGCGGCGCCTCCGGGCCGGAATCATCGCCGAGAAATCACAGATCCTCGGGGCATTGAACGGCAAGGTTGCAAAACTGGAGGAGGCGATCTCTCTTCTGGAATCGGAAGAACAATCAAGCTCCGAGGCCCTCCTCGTCGCCTCCGAAAAGGGAGACGGCGCGGCCATCGAAGACCATGCCCGTCGCCTTCACGAAACGCAGGAGAAACTCTCCGACCTTTTCGTGGAATGGGAGACCCTCACGGAGGAGCGTGAGGAAAAACTCGCGGACTTCGACCGCCGCCTTAAGGAAGCAGACTCTCTTTGACCGATTTTCTGCGAAGCCGTCAGCCTTGATTACTTTATAGATTCCGATACGGGAAAGTAAAAAGCTCCGGATACAAGGCGGGAAGGTTTTGAGGAGTGAGGCGTACTTTTCGTACGCCGCAACGAACTCGAAACCTGATAAACGTAGTAGACGGTGTTTTTTACTTTGCCGTCAACCCCGGGCAGTCCTCTTCGCCCTCTTCTGCCCCGAAAGAATCTTCTTCCTCAACCGCATGGCGCCGGGTGTCACTTCCAGCAGTTCATCCTCCCCGATAAATTCGAGGGCTTCCTCCAGGCTCAAGGTCTTCGGCGGAACAAGCTGCAGGGCCTCATCGGCGGCGGAAGCCCGGATGTTGGTCAGTTTCTTCTCCCGCGTTACGTTCACATCGAGGTCGTTCTCCCGGGAATGCTCCCCGATGATCATCCCTTCATAGACCTCGGTCCGCTCCCGGATGAAGAGGGTCCCGCGGGGCTGGAGATGAAAGAGGGCATAGGGCGTCGCCTTTCCGGCCCGGTCTGCCACAAGAGCCCCCGTGTTCCGTTTGGCCATCGCCCCGTGCCACGGCTCATATCCGTCAAAGAGGTGGTTGAGCAGGCCCGTTCCCCGGGTCTCCGTCATGAACTGGGAGCGGAACCCGATCAGTCCCCGTGATGGGATCCGGAACTCCAGTCGCACCCGGCCGTGGCCGTTATTCTGCATCTTCAGCATCTTTCCCTTCTTCACCCCCACCTGCTGCGTCACCGCCCCGACAAACTCCTCGGGGACGTCGACAATGAGCAGTTCCATCGGTTCCTGGAGGACACCGTTAACCTCCCGGGTGATGATCTCCGGCATGGAGACGGAAAGCTCGTATCCTTCCCGCCGCATAATTTCGATGAGGATCGCCAGTTGCAATTCCCCCCGGCCCATCACACGGAAGGCATCGGGTTGAGAAAAATCGACCTTGATGGAAACATTATAGAGGAGTTCCTTTTCCAGCCGTTCCCGCAGATGACGGGAGGTGACATACTTCCCATCCAGTCCGCCGAAAGGGGAGGTGTTGACGGCAAAGACCATGGAAAGGGTCGGCTCGTCCACCTGGATCCCCGGCAGAGGGCAGGGGGTTTCGGCATCGGTAATGGTATCGCCGATTCCGATTCCTTCGATCCCCGAAAGGGAGACAATCTCACCGACGGAAGCCTGCTCCGTCTCCGTCCGTTTCAGCCCCTCAAAGGTATAGATCGATGTGACACGGGTCCTGACAATCTCCCCCCCGGTATGGACCATCGCCACCGTATCCCCGACCCGCACGGTCCCGGCGATTACCCGGCCGATGGCAAGACGCCCCACGTAGTCACTGTAGTCGAGGTTCGTAATCAACAGCTGCAGGGGCGCATCGGGATCTCCTTCGGGAGCGGGGATCGTCTGAAGAATCAGGTCGAAGAGAGGCCGAAGGTCCACCCCCTCCTCCTCCATCTCCCGTCGGGCCTCTCCCCGCTTGGCATTGGTATAGACAATGGGAAAGTCGAGCTGTTCCTCGTCGGCATCAAGATCGATGAAGAGGTCGTAAACCTCGTTCAAGACCTCCTGGATTCGTTCATCAGGGCGGTCAATCTTGTTGATCACAAGGATCGGCAGCAGTTTCAGCTCCAGGGCCTTTTGCAGCACAAACCGTGTCTGCGGCAGAGGCCCCTCCGAGGCATCCACAAGGAGCAGCACGCCATCGACCATCTTCAGGGTCCGCTCCACCTCACCGCCGAAGTCGGCATGGCCCGGGGTATCGACGATATTGATCTTCACCTCTTCATACTGCACGGCGGTATTCTTAGCGAGGATCGTAATCCCCCGTTCCCGTTCCAGGTCGATATTGTCCATGACCCGTTCCTGCACTTCTTCATTGGCGCGGAAGGTCCCCGCCTGTTTGAGCATCCCGTCGACAAGGGTGGTCTTTCCGTGATCGACATGGGCGATGATGGCAATATTTCGTATCTCTTCTTTTTTCATGATTGATCCCCTAAGAGTTTCCAAAGACCTTCGATGCGGTCCCGGTATTTTTGAAGTTCCTTCTCAAGATTCAGATTCGGTTTTGCCCGCCCCAGGATCTCCGCGATCTCCGGAAGCAGGTCGAGGCCGCACCCTTTTGTATACTCCAAGTCAAGCCTTCTTCGCAAGAGGTCCTCTAACCCCTCGGCCTGGTCTTCCAGAATCGCCGTTTCAACCTCCCCCCGCAGGATCCTGCCGCCGATCACCTCCATCGCCTCCTCCCGGTCGAGGAGCGAATGGACTCGTGAGCCGAGGCGGTCCACAGCCCGCTTCATCACTGTCTCCGGGATACCCCGCCGCTTCCCCTCCTGCAAAAAGGGATCCACGGCTTCAGGGAAACCGACGGCCCCCGGCAGCAGTCCAGTTTTCGCCGTGCGGGGCGCAGGAAGCCCCGCCAGAGCTGCCGCCCGCTTCAGCCCTTCCCCGACCGTCCAGGCGGCGGTGGTAAACTTTCCCCCGATGAGGCTGACCACTCCGTCCGTATCGGTCCAGATATGCCTTCTCGAAAGACGGCCCGTCCTCATTTTGTTCCCTCGCAGGGGGAGGGTACGGACGCCGGCGAAGGCGTAATGGAGATTATTGCGGTTCAGGCCGCTTCCGGGCAGGTCCCGCTCCAGACGGTAAAGAATCTCGTCGATCTCGTCTTTCGTTGGAAGGGGGTCCTGTGGGACAGGGGCCCGAATCTCCCGTTCCGTCGTTCCCACCAGGGTCCCTGCAAAATGGGGCCACACAAAATAGTAACGGGTTTTCGCCTCCATCGGCAAAAAGAGGGCAGGGCCATCCCAAGGACGAGAAAAGAGAAGATGGGTCCCCTGGCTGTATCGGATGCGCTCTGAAAGTGGCGCCGCTGCCGTCCCCCCTGCCTCGGCCACCCAGGGACCGGCGCAGTTGATCACGACCCGAGCTTCCGTCTCACGATGCTCGCCCCCGATCCGGTCGGTCCATTCCAGGTGAACCTTCCCTTCCCGCCCTTTGTGCACCCCATCGACACGGCCGTAGTTCAGGCAGAGTGCTCCCATCCGGCGGGCGCTCAGGAGATTTTCGAGGACCAGCCGGGCATCGTTCATGAGACCGTCGCAATAGAGGAAGGCCCCCTGCAGCGGCTGGTCCTCAAAGACGGGGATCCGCTCTTTGACGGCAGGAACCCAGCGATGGCGCCGCTCCCTTTTTCGAACAAAGAGATCATATAAGGTCAGGCCGAGGGAGAGCTTCCACCGGAAGAAGGACTGCCCCTTCGGGACGGGGATCAGAAATTCCCAGGGATGAACCAGATGGGGCGCCACGGCGAAGAGGTCCTCCCGGGCCCGGATCCCCTCGAAGACCTGGAGGAAGTCAAAGAGTTCCAGGTAGCGGAGCCCCCCGTGGGCCATCTTGGAAGAACGGCTCGATGTTGCCGAGGCATAGTCATCCCTTTCCAGCAGCAGGGTCCGGTATCCGTTGACGGCGGCAAGGCGTGCCGTGGCGGCCCCGTGTATGCCGCCGCCGATCACAACGACATCGAAGGAAGGGTCCCTTTCCAGGATCGAGAGGACCGCCTCCCGGGAAAGGCGTGAAACGTCTCCAGTCGGATGGGACATTCAGGAAGACCTCCTGCAGAAACGATCGGGAAAATCGGTAAAAATCCCGTCCACACCGATCGCCCGGAGCCCCTCCGCTTCTGTGGGCCGGTTTACTGTAAAGACGAAGACCTTCCGTCCCCGGGCATGGGCCCTCCGGACGAATGCGGCGTCGATGTATCTCCGATTCACATGGACGGAGATGGCATCGGCCGGTCCGGCAAAGACGTTCCGCCCGAAGAGAGGACCGTTGACGAGAAGACCCACCGGGATCTCATGTGCACGTTCGTGGAACCGTTGCAATTCCCTTCGATTGAAAGAGGAGACGAGTATATGGTTCCGGAACCAGGGATGCCTCCTGCAAAGGGGGGTCAGGTCGGCGGCCAAGGGAGTTGCCGTCTCCGGACCTTTCAGCTCCACGTTGATCCCGGCCCGACCGTCGATCATCTCCAGGACTTCCCGGAGGAAGGGGATCCTCTCTCCCTTCCCGGCATCGAGAGTACGGAGATAGGAAAGGGGATGTCCCATGACCCGCCCCGTGCCGTTCGTCGTCCGTTCGAGGCGTGCGTCGTGGATCACGATCAGTTCCCCTTCCACGGCATAGACATCGACTTCGACCCACTTCGCGCCGAAGTCGAGGGCACGGCCGATCGCCCGCAGGGTATTCTCCGGTTCATGGCCTCCGGCTCCCCGGTGGGCAAAGACCACAAAGCCGCTTCTGCTGAAAATCCAATTCCCCATCTATAAGCCGTCCCTTTTCGCATGACTCAGTGATCCTCTTCGTAAATACTGCGGCACTCAAATGCCACCGTTTTTACGAAGAGGGCCACCTAAGGTACTCCATGGGAGGAAAGGGGTCAAGACGAAGTTGACAAAGGGGGGGCG
>CAYQVN010000132.1:0-6299 GCA_964420895.1 uncultured Nitrospirota bacterium
AGAGGGAGGGGATGAGGAGGAGGGTGATCCCCGTGGCGAAGAGGATCCCGAAACCGAGGCTGATCGCCATGGGGATGAGGAACTGGGCCTGGACACTGGTCTCGATAATCATCGGCGTAAGACCGAAGAAGGTGGTGAGCGACGTGAGCAGGATTGGGCGGAAACGGCGAGTCCCGCCATCGATGATGGCCTGAAAGAGAGGAGTCCCTCCCCGTCGGTTGTGGTTGACCCGGTCGATAAGGAGGAGGGAATCGTTGACGACCACCCCCGAGAGGGCGACGATCCCGAAGATGCTCAGGATGCTCAGCTTGAACCCCATGATCAGGTGACCCGCAACGGCGCCGACGATGCCGAAGGGAATGGCCGCCATGATGAGGAGGGGCTGGCTGTAGCTCCGAAAGGGAATTGCCAAGAGGGCGAACATCCCGATCAGGGCAAGGAGGAACCCTTCGACCATGCTCCCCATCGATTCTATCCGCTCCTTTTCTTCCCCCTCCATGTTGAAGACCAGTCCTGGATAGTCAGCTGCCAGTTGGGGTAACAGGTTTGCCTTGAGGTCACTGAGGATCTCTTCGGCATTGGCAACCTTGTCGTCGACGCTGGCCGTGACGTTGATCACCCGTTTGCGATCGGTACGGTTGATCTCGGCAAAGCCTCGTCCTTCCTGAACATCTGCTGCACGGTCGAGGGGAATTTCACCCCCGTCAAGGGTCCGGATCCGCATCGCCTCCAGGTCCCATAGCCGCTTCCGATCAGCCTCGGGATAGCGGGCCATGACCTTGACCTCGTTTCTTCCCCGCTGGAACCGAAGCGCCTCGGACCCGTAGAAGGCGGCCCGGATCTGTCGGCCCAACTCCTCTTCGGTGATCCCCAGGGTCTCGGCCTCAGGCTTCAACCGGATCTTCATCTCCTTCTTCCCCCGGGAGTAGGTGTCCTGGATATCGCCGACGCCGGGGTAGCTTGCCAGGGCCTTCCTGACCCTTTCCGAAACCGCATCGAGGACGGCGAAGTCCTCATGGGCAACCCGGATGTCGATGTTTGCCCCCATCCGCACGACATTGGAGGCAAAGACGATGGAATCGATGCCGGGGACCTCCCCCACCTTCTCCCGCCAGCGGTTGCCGATTTCCTCGGCCGGGATCCCCCGCTCTTCGCTCTGTTTCAGGAACAGAGCCATGTCGGAGAGGTTCGCTCGTGTTTCGGACTGTGCGCCCATACCGCCGGCCTCGACCATGGTCCCGCCCACGACGGCATAGAGATCGCGGAGGATGGTCTCTCCTGCAGGGCGGGTCTTGTCATACTCGGCCACCGTCTCCATCGCCTTTTCTTCGAGATACTTCTGCACACGTGCCGTCTCCGCCGCAGGAGTGCCGGGAGGCATCTTCAACGAGGCGGTAATGACGTCACCGTCAACGACAGGCATGAAATGGAATTTCAGGATCCCCCCCTTGAGCACTCCCAAGGTCAGAAAAAGGATGGCGATTCCTGCAGAGATCGTGGTGTACCGGTTTTTCAAGCAGAGCGCAAGAAACCGCCGGTAGGGACCGTTGATAAACCTTTCAAGCCAGGCGCCGAAACGGGTCCGCGTCCGATCGATCGCGCCGAGGAGCCCTCGGGATGCCTTTCTCGGCCCTCCCATGGTCAGGTGGGAGGGAAGGACGAAGAGCGATTCGATCAGCGAGATCGTCAAGAGGGAGATCACCACCAGGGGAATAACGCGGATAAACTTTCCGATCATGCCGCTCACATAGACTAGAGGGAGAAATGCAGTGATGGTCGTCAACACGGAAAAGGTCACGGGAACAGCCACCTCCAATGCACCATCGACAGCGGCCTTGAGATAGGGTTTCCCCTTCTGCCGCTCTTCATAGATGTTCTCGCCCACCACGATGGCATCGTCCACGAGGATCCCCAAAGCCAGAATGAAGGCGAAAAGGGAGATCATATTAATGGAGACGTCGAAAGCGGGGAGGATGACCATCGCACCCAAAAAGGAGATGGGGATCCCGAGCATCACCCAGAAGGCAAGGCGGATCTCGAGGAAGAGCCCGAGGATTATCATGACGAGGAAGAGCCCGAGTGCGGCGTTTTTCCGCAGGAGGTTCATCCGGCTGTGGAGCAACTCCGAGGTATCATTCCAGGTTGCAATCTGGAGTGAATCGGGAAGGTCCGGCCCTTTCTGCGCTACATATTCCTTGACGAGATCGGAGATCTCAAGCGGTTTCTGATCACTGACGCGGAAGGCCTTGACCATGGCGGCGGGCTTTCCGTCGAAACGTGCGGAAAGGTCGGTTTCGGCAAAGGTATCTCGCACATCGCCAATGTCACCGAGGCGGACCCGTGTCCCGTCAGGCCTGGTCATCACAATAATGTCAGCATACTCCGGGCCCCGGTAGCGGCGCTCCTTGGTTCGCAGGAGGATCTCTGCCCCTTCCGTCTTGATTGTCCCCCCCGGCAGGTCGAGGGAGGCCTGATGCACTCTTCGGGCTACCTGGTCAAGAGTCAGGTGATAGCGGCGTAGATTCTCTTCGGAGATCTCGATTGAGATCTCGTAGGGGCGTACTCCGGAAAGATCGACCTGAGTGATCTCCGGGTAGGAGAGGAGTTCCTCCCGTATCGCCTCAGCCTGTTCCCGTAGGGCCCGTTCCGTGGCATCTCCGTAAACCACAACAGAGATCACCTCCATCCGGTTGAGGAGTTTGGTGATAACCGGTTTTTCAGCATCCTCGGGAAAGGTGATAATCCGGTCGATCTCGCTCTTGATCTCCTGGAGTTTCAGATCGGGGTCCTCGCCGGGGTAAAGTTCGGCGCTCACCACACCCCTCCCTTCCCGGGCCACGGACTTGACCTCCTTGATCCCCTCCACACCGGTAAGATTCTCCTCAATCTGGAGAAGGATCCCCTCCTCCACCTCTTCAGGCCCTGCGCCGGGATAGGCAACGGTCACCTGGATCGTATCGAGACTGATTTCCGGAAAGACCTCCTGCTTGATGTGGGACATGCGGATGAACCCTCCCACAACGAGGACGATCATCAGGAGATTGGCGGCCACATGGTTTCCGGCCATCCATCGGACGGCACCTCTCATGACGGACCTCCCCGCTCCTGCGGACGGAGTTTCATCCCCTCGGCAGCACCCTGAAGGGCTGTCAGAACGATCCGCTCACCCTCCTGCAGGCCCTTCTGAATCAGTACTTCCTCACGCTCCCGGCGAACCACTTCAACATTCCGAATGCGCAGCTTCTCTTCACTGTCCACGACCCAGACCGTCCCATTTTCACGCAGTGCTGTCCGGGGGATGGAAATCACGCTGCGAAGGTTTTTTCCTTCTATGGTCACCTGGACGAACATCCCCACTTCCAGGTCCGGGTCACCGGAGATCGGTTTTTCCTTCAGGTGATAGGGATCCTCTACCGCCACGACGACGCGGGCCATTCTGCCCAGGGAATCGACTTCTCCCAGGGAGCGCACCACATGCCCCTGCCAGAGCACAGGGCCGTTCCCCGTTGTAACTTCCATAGACGCAGGAGATCCCTTCTGTACACCTCCCGGCCGGGGAACCGAGATCCAGTACAAATCGTCGAAGGGAAGGGGAACAACGATCTCGGCCGTATCGGTTCCGGCCAGTACGCCCACTGGGGTCCCGGAACGGACAACCTGTCCAAGATCGATCTCTTCCGTGCGGACCCGGCAGTTGAAGGGTGCCCGAATGTGGGTCCGGGCAACATCAAGTTCGGCCTGTTGAAGGCCCGCCTTTGCCGACACCACGTTGGCCCGCGCCCTTTTCAGCTGGGGCTCATAGAGGACAAGGGGGTTCGGTGCCTCCTTGCCGGAGCCATTGATCTTCTCCCACTCCTCCCGGGCGACCATCGCGTTACTCTCTTCCCGGGCAAGATCAAATTCCGCCTGGGCCAGCACCGCCCGCGCGCGGTCGACGGCAAGGCGATAGTCGACCTCTTCTATACGAAAGAGAAGATCTCCCTCCCGGAAAATTCCTCCGGCCAGAAAGTTTGGAGCCATTTCAACCACACGACCGCTCACCTGCGGCGTAATCGACGTCTCCCGCCGGGCCTGTACCGTTCCGGTACCGTTGACTGAAACCGTTCGGTCTGTTGGATGGACGGTCAGGACCTCTGCCAAAAGACCGGGATTGATATGTTCCTTTTTCTCGGGCGCCGTACGGGAGGCAATCAAACCTCGCATCACGGCAAAACCGATAAGAAGGATCAGCAGGGGAAGACCGATCTTGAAGAGTTTATCTCGAAGAGGCATAGGGATTGTCCTTTTCTAATTTTTGCTTTTTTGCCTTATGTTCTGTATTTTTTGTGTTTAATTTTTGCTTTTTAATATTTTCTCCCATCCACCCGCCACCCAGGGCTCGTGCCAAGGTAATCCGGTCGGAGATCAACTGCCGCCGTGCAGAGAGAAGTTCGCTTTCGGCATCGAAGTTTGACGCCTGCGCCGTCAGGACCGGGAGATAGTCGGAAAGCCCCTCAAGATACCTGTAGAGTGAAAGCCGGAGGGCCCCGCCGCTGGCCGCGACCTTTTCTTTGAGCCGTGCAATCCGCTCCTCGGTGGTGCGGTTCCGGACGAGTGCATCTTCCACTTCTTGAAAGGCGGTAAGAACGGTCTTCTGATAGCGGGCCAGGTTTTCCTGAAAGAGGGCACGGTTCCGTTCCACCTCCGCCCGCCGTCTTCCCCCGTCCAGGATCGGTGTTGCCGCATCAGCGATAACCTTCCAGAAGGTCCCCGCGATATCGCCTGTACTGAAAGCAAAGCTTGATTTTCCGTAGTTTGCGGCAAGATCGATGGAAGGGAACCGGTCGGCAATGGCCGCCGCCACTCGTGCATCGCTCGCATGAACCCGCAGCAGCGCCGCTTTGACATCGGGACGCCGGGCCAGAAGATCTGCAGGGAGTCCCGCGGAAAAAACCGCAGGACTCTCGGGAAGGGTGACGGTACCGGTCAGGTCATCTTCGGGATAACGGCCGAGGAGAAGAGCCAGGGCATGTTCCGTTTCAGCCAGGCTCTTTTGAAATAGGGGACGGCGAGCCTGTGCCGTCGCCAAATTTTGACGGGCCTGGTAGAGATCAATGGCCGGCACCAGCCCCTCCCTGTAACGCCGTTCCACCCGGCGGGCCGTTTCGGCAAAGGATTCGATGGTCTTGCCAGTCAGGTGAAGTTGTTCCCGCTCTTCCGCTGCGAGATAGTAAAGATCGGCAAGATTGGCGGTGAGACTCAGGTAGATAGATTTCAATTCCTCCTCAGCGGCTCCGGCATCGAGAGCTGCGGCATGGGTCCTTGATTGTTCCTTCCGCCAGAGATCCAATTCAAAGGCGGCCGCCAGGGATAGGCGGTAGCTGTTACCGGTGTTATTCCCGAAGAAACTCGGTGTATCCTCCCGGCTCCACTCCCCTTGGCCGTTGAGCGCAGGCCACCGGGCGGCACCGGTCGATTTCAATACGGCCCGGACTGCATCGAGGCGGGCAGTCCCCTGGGCAAGATCTAAATTCCCCGAAAAGGCCTCCTCCATGAACCGGTTCAGTTGGGCATCGCCGAAGGCCTCCCACCACCGTTCCAGGAGAGGACCGGGCACCGTTTTTTCACCGTAGACGGCGGGAGGGGATACAGGCAACTCCACGGGCTGCGGTCGGTGGACGGCACAACCGATGATCAGAAGACCCAGAAAGAGGATGTAGAGTTTCCGCTTCACACCGCCTCCATTCCGGCTGTGACGAAGGCGACCATCCGCTCTGTCAAGGCCTCGGTGTCCTTCTCGGATTTGATTTCTTTCGGCAGCGGCGGATACTTGCCGGTCATCCGGAGGATGTGACTCATGGCACCGATGGCAAACTGCAGCCTCCAGAAGAGGAGGTCTTTCGTCAGATGCGGCAGGGCATTGTGCAGCGTGTCAAAGAGAAGCCAGAAGAGGGGCTCCATCTGCTGGATAAAAATATTCCGGGCCGTCTCACTCGGCTCGGAGAGGGTCCTCCCCACCAGGGCAATAAATTCTCGTGCCCCTGAACCTTCGTCGCGGAAACGGAGAGTCGGCTCGATAAAAGCACGGAAGGTCTTTTCTACGGAGGGTCTTCGTCCTTCTCTTTTCGCGGTCTCCCGCAGGGTCTCCAGTCTTTTCCGACGCATTGCATTGAGGGGAAGGAGACGGCGTTCGAAGACCGCTTCAAGAAGCGCCACCTTGGAGCCGAAGTGATAATTCACGGCCGCGAGGTTGACCCCCGCTTCGCCGGTGATGGCCCTGAGGGATGCTGCATGAAAACCGGTCCGGGCAAAGAGCCGCT
>CAYQVN010000133.1:0-2797 GCA_964420895.1 uncultured Nitrospirota bacterium
GGGCCGGCACCCACGACAAGTCCTGCAGGCAAAGTGTTCCCCGAAAAACTGCAGCATCGAAAAACCCTGCCCAAGATCGTCGAGGCCCACAACATCCCCTACCTGGCCCAAGCCAGTCCTTCCAAGCCGATGGACCTGATGAAAAAGGTCAGAAAGGCACTGGCCACGGAAGGCCCCTGTTTTTTGAACATTGTTTCTCCCTGCAATCGCGGCTGGCGATCGGCCCTGGACGGGGCGATCCGGGAATCCCAGCTCGCTGTCGATACCTGTTTCTGGCCCCTCTATGAGGTGGAAGAGGGCAAGGTGAAGATTAACTTCAAGCCGAAGGAAAAGAAACCGATCGAGGAGTGGCTGAAGGTTCAGGGGCGCTTCAAGCATCTCTTCAAGCCGGAAAACGGCTGGCTCATCGAAAAAATGCAGCAACGGATCGACCGTGACTGGGAGGAACTTCAGGCCCGTCATAAAGCGGATCAGCCCGCAGGGGACAAATCGCAGGGGTGAGAGAAATTAAAGATTGTAATTTCTCTAACTCTATGTTATATATAATATTATTAGCAATTTCGCTGATCCGCCCCAATCTTACGAGCCCGTCTTGAAAGAGGGTCCATTCAAGAGGTTCACCATGTCTGCGCAAAACACCAACTTGGTCCTCTATGAAGAGGATGTTTCCAAAATCGAAGAAGAGATCGCTAAGCTTCGCCAACAGACAAACTCCAATCTTATTTTCCTGGTGGACCGGGACGGCCAGCTCATTGCTTCCTGCGGTGACAAAGAAGACCTCGATACCACTTCGCTGGCTTCTCTGACGGCGGGAAATATAGCCGCCACAGGGGGTATGGCAAAACTCATCGGCGAAAAGGAGTTTTCTATCCTCTTCCATGAGGGGGAGCGAGACAACATCCATATCTCCATAATCGCCAAGCGGGTGATCCTGGTCATCATCTTCGACCAGCGTTCCTCTCTTGGCATTGTCCGTCTCCGAGTCAAAAAAAGCTCGGAGTCCCTGTCCCGGATCTTTGAAGAGGTCCAACAAAAGAAAGAGAAAGAGGGTCAGGACGCGGACGGCCTCGGTTCACCTTTGGAAGAAATCACCGATGAAGATATAGACCGGCTTTTCGGGTAAGCAAACCAACGACCAGAGGTAAAGCATGTCTTTTATCAACTATTCCTCCCGAGAGATCAACTGCAAGATTGTCTACTATGGTCCCGGCCTGGGCGGCAAGACAACGAATATCCAGTACATCTACGACAAGACCAATCCCGATGCCAAGGGGAAGATGATTTCCCTTGCGACGGAAACGGAACGAACCCTCTTTTTTGATTTTCTACCGTTGGCACTCGGTACGATCCGCGGTTTTAAGACTCGCTTCCATCTCTACACGGTTCCCGGACAGGTCTTCTACGATGCCAGCCGGAAGTTGATCTTGAAAGGGGTTGACGGTGTGGTTTTCGTGGCCGACTCACAGTTGGAACGGATGGATGCCAATATGGAGAGTGTGGAAAACCTGAAAGAGAATCTTATGGAGCAGGGATACGATCTGGCAAAGATCCCCTACGTGGTCCAGTTTAATAAACGGGACCTGGACAATGTTGCCACCGTGGAGGAACTTCAGGAAGCCCTGAATCCGATGCTGGTTCCCTGGTTTGAAGCGGTTGCACCCGGCGGAAGCGGAGTCTTTGAGACCCTGAAGGCCGTTGCAAAGCAGGTCCTCATGCAGTTGAAGAACGGCGGGGGGAATTGAGCGGAGCATTGGATGGGGTTTTTCTCGGGAAATTATAGGCGGGCAATGAGCCCGCCTTTTTTTTGCCTGACTTACCCGCTTCGGATCCGCTGGATCACGAGCAGCCCCAGCATGCCGCTGCCGATCAGGATAATCGATGCCGGTTCAGGGACGGAGGCCAGGGTGAAGGAGGTGCTTTCCGGGATATTGCCTGCAACGGCTTTGAAGAGCGTTTCCGCCGGACCGAGATAGAGCCCGGTCATAAGATCATAGTCATTGTTGCTGAAAAGGGCGTAGCGGAAGTTCCAATCAATCATTCCTGTGTCGTAGAGGACGACTTCGAAGTTGTTTATTCTGTAAGCAGGATCGGCGACGGTGGCGGCATTGTAGTAGAAGAGGACATGATCGCTCTCTTTCCTGTAACCGAAACTCCCTGCCAGGTTGTCGTAAGCGGCCAGAAGATAGGTGGACGCGGGATCATCGTTGATCAGGCTGGTGGCTGTTCCGTAGGAAGTTGAATGGCCCGTCGGGGTCTCACTGGCCCCGAGCAGTTCGATATAACCATTGGCATCCATCATGAAATCGGTGAAGTTCTTTCCGCCGATTTGTACGGCAAAACCGAGGGGGGTCTTCGGGCTTTGGGCCTCATCCCCAGCGAGCATGGTGTCGAAGGTCGAAGTTTCCTGCCAGTTGTAGGGCACCTCCGGTACCGTTTTCACCGTCAGGGCATTGGCCGGGACAACCAGGATGAAAAATCCGAAGAGCAAAAATAAGAATCTCCAAATCATATTTCCTCCTCCTCCACTGCAATCAGGATGAAAGTTTTCAGACAATATAAAAGGTAGGAAAGGCGAATTCCCCAAGGCCTTTCTAAAAGCTTATCATGAAGTCGGAAATTTGACGATGTTTATTTGACAATTTTAATATCAAACGCTATCTTATATGGTTTGTACGCTTCTGGCGTGTTATTGGTAACTCGGAAGTGGATATAGCTGCGAAAAATTTCTTTTTCCCCATTTTTTCTGTAATCTTTTGTAAAGATTTATTTCATGTAACCCGAAAAAGTCCTTCTCCCT
>CAYQVN010000133.1:2897-6245 GCA_964420895.1 uncultured Nitrospirota bacterium
TCTGTAATCTTTTGTAAAGATTTATTTCATGTAACCCGAAAAAGTCCTTCTCCCTTTGACGGGGGAGGAAGTTTCCGCTAAGTTAGACGTCGAAAGGCCACCCGCGGGATATTCGACGGGTTCGGGCATTCCATGAAGCAGGCGAGTTTGACAGCGAAAGAAGGAACCGACCCGAAGGGGTGGGTGGATCGTTATGGCGATCTTCTTTACCGCTATGCCCTTCTTCGGGTGCGGGAGCCATCCGTCGCCGAAGATCTCGTGCAGGAGACCTTCCTTGCAGCCCTCTCGGGGAGGGACCGTTTTGAAGGCCGTTCCAAGGAGCAAAGCTGGCTTGTGGGGATCCTGAAGCACAAGATTATCGATTATTTCCGTAGGGAAGGGAAAAAAGTAGAGATCGACGACGAGAAGCCTCCAAGGGAGTTCGTCGAAGATCCCTTTGACGTTGCGGGGAAATGGAAAAACGGTCCTGCCGCCTGGGGCAATAATCCCGAATCGGCCTATCAG
This sequence comes from uncultured Nitrospirota bacterium, assembly GCA_964420895.1. GTDB lineage: Bacteria > CG2-30-53-67 > CG2-30-53-67 > CG2-30-53-67 > CG2-30-53-67 > JAADIO01. The sequence goes on from CAYQVN010000133.1 coordinate 3,402, forward strand.
CAGAAGGAGTTCTGGGAGATCCTGCAGCGATGTCTATCGGGTCTTCCCGAGCGACTTGCCGATGTTTTTTACCTCCGTGAGTTGGATGGGTTGAGCGGAAAAGAGGTCTGTAAGGTCTTCGGGATTTCTTCGACCAATCTATGGGTCATTCTCCATCGTGCCCGCCATGGATTGCGGGAGTGCATGGAGCGCAACTGGTTCGGACGAAAGGCGGTCAAAGAGGCATAATGCTGACCTGCAAGGAAACGGCAACTCTGATTTCTCGATCGATGGATTCCAGGCTCTCCCTGCGCCAGAGATGGGCCGTACGCTTTCATATTTTCTTCTGCAAGTACTGTACACGTTATCGGGAACAGATTCTCTTTCTCGAAAGGACCTTGCAACAGCATTCGCACAAACTGGAAGAAGAAGGCGACGCCTCCCCGTCCCTTTCCGATGAAGCCCGCCGACGGATCCGGGAGCATCTCATCCCCCCGCAAGGGGAAGCCCCACGCGACTGACCGGCTGCCATCGGCAGCAGACAAAAATAATTCGAAAAATATTGTAAGGATCCTCCTATTCCCTCGACCCATCGTCAAAAGCAAAGCCAAGGCGATGTCGAAAATGTTTTCGACCCAGGGAAAAGGAGGAGAAACATGAACTGCCGTAGATGCAATGCATTGATGTATCGTACCAGCCTGAATTATGAATCGAACGGGAGAGATAATTACGCCGTGCTCGACGATACGGCCTACTACAAATGTCCCATCTGCGGACATCAGCACTACCTGAACACCAAAAGCAAGAAGCGAACCTTTATCCGGGGAGAAAAGACCAAGGATGTTCCCGTGTCCGATTGAGATCTGGCGAAAAAACCGATAAAATCAAGGCATTCTAAAAAGAGCGAAGGGGAGTCCATGAAGCAGAAAGGAAGCGGAAAGTGGCTGGTCGTTGCCGCCGTAATTGTTCTGGTCGGGACCTTTCTTTATTTCGATCTGGGCCGGTTCCTCACCCTGGGCTACCTGCAGGAGTCCAGAGGAAGATTTGCCGACCTTTACGCCGCACATCACTGGGCCGTGCTCACCGGTTACATGGTCCTCTATATTGTGGTCACCGCCCTCTCCCTTCCGGGGGCTGCCGTCATGACCCTGGCCGGCGGGGCCCTTTTCGGATTGTTGACGGGGACAATCGTGGTTTCCATTGCCAGTACCGTCGGCGCCACCCTGGCCTGTATCGTCGCACGCTTTCTCCTGCGGGACTGGGTGCAGGAACGGTTCGGCGATAAACTGCAGACCATTAATCGTGGGATTGAAGAAGAGGGGGCCTTCTACCTCTTTACCATGCGTCTGATCCCGGCCTTCCCCTTTTTTGTGATCAACCTGGCCATGGGTCTTACGAAGATGCCGTTGACGACCTTTTTCTGGGTCTCTCAGGTTGGGATGCTCCCGGGCACTCTCGTCTATGTTAACGCCGGAAAAGAGCTGGCCGGGATCACCTCCCTTGCAGGGATCCTTTCGCCGGGTCTTCTCATCTCCTTTGCCCTCCTCGGACTTTTTCCGCTCCTCATGAAGAAGGGGATGGCCCTTTTTCGAAATATCAAAGGGCGTACCGCCCGAACCTGAACCTTTCCCGCGATTTTTTCCTTTCAGAGGGAACTTTTCAGCGGCAGTTCTTGTCTAAGTTGATAAGAGGCCAGGATGGACGGTTTATCAAAAAACGAAATTCAACAGGCCGCCCAGGGGGAGAGTGAGGCCTTCGAGAGACTTTACCGGGCCAGTTCCGGTTTCGTCTACAACGTGGCGTATCGTATTGCCAATGACCGGGAGGCCGCAGAAGAGATCACACAGGAGGTTTTCATAACGGTTTACAGGAAACTGAAAGGATTCCGTTGGCAGTCGTCCCTGAAAACCTGGCTCTATCGGATTACCGTGAACGTTGCCCTGAATTATGTGAAAAGAGAATCGAGAAAAAAGGAGAACACCGTGGAGCTCTCGGAGGATCTTGCCCAGGCGCCGGAAAAGGATCCCCTGAAACAACGGATTGACCGGGAACATCAGGAAGAACAGGTCTTGTCACTCCTGAAGGCCCTGAATCCCGACCAGCGGGCCTGCCTCGTATTGCGGGACCTGGAAGGTCTGAGTTACGAAGAGATCGCCCGGACCCTTGAGGTAAACTTGAATACCGTCCGTTCCCGCCTCAAGCGGGCCCGGGAACGCCTTTTGTCTTTGAGCAGGGAGGGGATCAGCGATGCAGTGTGATCAAGTCCGCGAATTGCTCCTTACCGACTATCTGGACGGGGAGATGGAGGGGGCGAAAAAGGAGGCCCTTCAAGGGCATCTTTCGAAATGCCCCCACTGCCGCGAAGAGGGGCGGATCATTCAGAAACTTGCAATGGAACCCTTCCGGAACCTGGAAAGGAAGGCACCTTCCGGGGAGGTCTGGGAAAGGATCCGGAGGCAGATCGAAAAGGAAAGAGAGGCGGCAATCTCAACCGCAGCCGACCCGGGTGGTCGATGGAAAACCTTCTTTGCCGGAGGGAGAGGGTTTGCCGCCGCCACGGCTGCAGTCTTTGTCATTCTTCTCGTGGTGACACTCCTTTTCAAGGGACCCGAAAAAAATGAGCAGGCCTCGTATCCGGGGATCGACTACGCCGCTACACTCTTTGAAACGGTGGGAACGGCAACCATGGAGGAGGAAGGTTTCGGCACCGTCATTGAAGATGTTTTCTTATGAGCGGCCCGAATCGGGGAACTTTCCGGGAAAAGAGATTGTCTAATAAAGTAAAAGGAGGCGAGATTATGAAGAAAATCCACACTGTTAGTTGTATGAGTGTGCTGCTCGCTCTCTTTCTTTCACTCCCGCATC
>CAYQVN010000134.1:0-6235 GCA_964420895.1 uncultured Nitrospirota bacterium
AAATTCTTTGTCTTTTCTCTGTATATCATCTCTCTTTATTTTGACCTTGATCTTGCCTTTTCTACATCCTGCCTTTCTCTGCGTCCTCTGCGTCTCTGCGGTGAGATCATGTTTTTGTGTTTTTTATCTTTTGTTTTTCATTTTTCATCTATTTGTGGCAGGTTGCGCAATCCTGCGGCGCTCCCTTGCTCATGTGGCAGGTGAGACAGAAACCCATCTTCAGGGACCGGACCCTCCGGACCCGTTTCATGGCGCCGATCTCCCCGTGGCACGCGGAACAGTCAATGCCTGCCTTGATGTGACGCTTGTGTGTAAAGTAGACAAAATCGGGCACCTTGTGGATCCGGTTCCAGGCGATCGGTTCTCCCCGTTCATAGAAGCCTGTCAGCTTGATGATCTCCGGTCGATCAGTGGCGATATTTTTGTGGCAGGACATGCATTTCGACAGGGGAGGCACGGTGGCGCGCTTCCCTTTGTCCACGTAGAGATGGCAGAAGTTGCAGGGGAGTCCCAGGCGGGTTACATGGATGGTGTGGGGAAAGGCGATCGGTTGTTCGGGCGACAGGTTCATCCGGCTCCAGCCGACACCCAGTCCGGCAAGGAGGAGCAGAAAGAGACCGAAATAGCCGGTCACTGCAAGCTGTATGAGACGAATCATCATGGGAGTTCCCGGGTATGTTCCAGGAGATAGACCGCCACGGCATGAATCTCCTTTTCCTTCAGACCGAGTTTCGGCATGGCCGGGTAGGCCGGATCCCGTTTGTCTGGGTTTCGGATAAAGGCTTTCAGTTCATTGATTTTTCCCCGATATTTGGGGACAACGGTGTTATAGGGCGGCCCCACCAGCCGTGCATCGAAGCGGTGGCAGGCGGTACAGACCTTCTTGAAGACCGCCTCTCCCGCGACCAGGAGGTCTTCTTTCTTTTCAACGGGAGTCTCCGCCTCCACCGGAGCCGGTTTTTGCACCTCCCTTTTCTTCTGCAGCAGGGCGATCTTCTCTACCGTGGCCTGCTCCCGGCCTACATGATCCAGGGTGACCCCTGTAAGGAAGGTGAGAAGGATCAGGATGAGAACGACGGTGCCGGTCCCGGGCCGACGATTACGGAAAGACTCCAGCAGGATGAGGGCGGTCGCCCAGGGGAGGAAAAGAGTACAAGCACCTGTTACGTAAATCGTTCCATTCAGGGCAGCCACGGGCAGGGTGTAAATATCGGCAACGACAAGAGGCGGCAGGAGAAACAGCGCCGCCAGGGTGATTCCCTTTGCAGTATTGACCATGAGTTCTTCCTGTGGTGTATTCGTTTTGTTCCCGCCGTACATGATCTGCAGAAGCCGGCTTCCGGCTGCGGCCAATGCCAGCATGAAATAGAGACCAAAACGTGCAGCATTATTCCAGGTAAGAAAGAAGGTCAGGGGATCATCGGAAAATTGCCATAACTCGGTGTTCATATAGCCTCCCGTCTGAATGATGACCAGAAGGTAGGCCAGAAGGAGCAGCGCCGATCCTCCGCCGCCGAGAAGCAGTCGAACAGGGAGGGCGCTACGGACGGAACAGGTCTGAGCCTTGTAGAGAAGGAGAAGCACAGAGGCGGAAAAAGCCAGGAGCAGGACTCCGGGCCAGAGGTTTGCACCCAGTTTCATCGTCAGGTGAAAGAGGGAGGTACTGATCAATCCGGCCGTCATGAGTGGAAGCAGGACCAGGAGGAAAAGAGGAAAAGGGCTTAGAAGAGATGCTTCCATAAAACGTTGAGAGAGATTACGAGGGAAGGATCTGTTATTGTCCCGATCTGTCAGTGATGCGGATACGGAGAGGATCGATCCACCCAGGACAAGACCGGTATAGGCAAGGAAGGTGAGTGTTGCCCCCAGCAGAATATAACGAATGAGGTGCACATAGGCCGGTGAGGGGAGCAAGATCAGTTTTTCCAGAAGATCCGTCATACCTTGCCTCAACTTTTATGTTTTGCTTTGCCCTTCCGGCGCCTTTGCGAGAGGATGTTTTGTGTCTTTGAGCGACCGTAAAATCGGTCAGGATGAAACAGGGTGCCAAGGGGATGTCGAAATTACTATAAAGTAGATTTGAAACTTTTGCAACTCCATAGCCTTCTACAGGAGCAAACTTTTTCTATGCAAGCGTACCGTTTCGAGGTATAGTGAATCCCCAGCGTGGAGGCATTGATGCAGGACACCTTCGATCCACATCTCCTTCAAGAAGATTCGGCGCCGAACTTCGGTCCAATGGACAACCTCTTCCTGGTGCTCCGCCTGGTGGTGCTGGGCGGCGGACTGGGCTGGCTCTTTTTTGTCCCCTTAAGCCACGATCTGAAACTGCGGGCCTTAACGGTCTTCCTTTTTTATTCCTTCTATATTTCCGCCCTTTATGTGGCGATCTTTTTCAACCTGGAACGGATCCGTTTCTTTTATCTTGTGGGGATGCTTTTTGATCTCCTCTTTATTTTTCTCCTCCTGATGCTGACAGGCGGGGCGGCCAGCAGTTTCTTTATCGCCTTCTATATCCTGGTGGCTCTTCATTCCTTTTATTACGGATTGACGATCGGCTTAACGGTCTCCGTGGCCTCCAGTCTGATCTATTTTTTCAGCTATGTGAACAGCGGCTATCCGATGCACTGGACGGATTTTGCCCTGCGGATCTTTTTCATGTTCATCCTCTCCATTTCGGCGGGGGTTCTCTCCGGAATGATGCGGAAAGACCGGGAGAAGATCTCGCTGCTCAATCATCATCTGGAGAACTCACTGGAACACCTGGAGCAGGCCCAGCAGCAACTGGTCGAGACGGCGAAGCTCTCAGCCCTGGGGAGCATGACGGCAGACGTGGCCCACGAGATCCGGAATCCCCTGGTTTCCATCGGCGGGTTCGCACGGAAATGCCTGACCACCATCGATCCGGCTTCGAAAGAAAAGCGTTATGTACAGATCATTGTCGATGAGACGGCACGGCTGGAAAAAATTCTGCGGGATCTTTTGATGTTCACCCACGGTCCGGCAAAGGAGATGCAGGAGATTGATCTTTCGAAATTGATCGAGCGGGGGATCGAGCTGAATCGTGAGGAACTTGACGACAAAGGGATCCGGGTGGTTCGCAAAATCGATCCGGATCTTCCCAGGATTCTCGGCGACCGGGAACAGGTGGAAAAGGTATTTATCAATATCATCCTCAATGCCGCTCAGGCGATGGATGGGGAGGGGACCCTGACGGTACGCGCTGACCCCTTTCAGGAGGACGGCACAGAATGGCTTCGTACGGAGATCGAGGATACGGGGAAAGGTATTCCCGCGGAAAATATCGACCGGATCTTCGATCCCTTTTTTACCACCAAGGAAAGCGGAGAAGGGACGGGTCTGGGGCTCTCCGTCAGCCGGAGGATCGTGGAAGAACATCACGGAAAGATCTCCGTGGCAAGCGTGCCGGGCGAGGGGAGTACTTTTGCGATCCAGCTTCCGGTCCGGAGCCGGGCCGGCGCGGCGGGAAACACCGGAAAGGAAGGGAAGGAATGAAAGCACGTCTGGAGAAATTCTTTGCCACCCATCCGGTTTTTCAACGGCTTGTGTTCAACGATGCCGACCGGGAGGCCCTCTACCAGGCCATCGAAGAGGATTGCCTCTCCGGGATCCTCTCCCAGTTGATCGCAGAGACGGAAGAGATCATGGGGATCGATCCCGGTCTCCCGGAGAAAAACATTCTGGAGATTGCGGCCGAACGGATTGTCGCTAATCTGGATGCCGAGGCGGCGTCGATCCGGCTATTCGATCCGGAAACCCTGAAGATGACCAGTTTCGGTTCCTACCGGTATTCGGAGGATGAACGGGTGATGGCGATCCCTTTTCACGATTCCATTGCAGGTCGCGTGGTGAAGGAGCATCGCAGTATTACCGTCTCCAGTATCCTCAAGGACCCCCACTACAAGAACAAGGAGATTGTGGGCCGGAAGGGCTACCATTCACTTCTGGCCGTTCCCCTCCGGATCCCCCGCTTTATGGGGACCGATGAAGATATTCTGGGTTCACTCCAGATCTACTTCAAGGAAGATGACCGGCATTTCAGTTCACTCCTGGTGATTCATGCGGAACTGCTGGCACGTCGGGTCAGCTATGTTCTGGCGAAGAAAAAAATCCTCGATCTTCAGAAGCTGAACACCCGCAAGGAAAAGATCGTGGAAAAGATCTTCGTGAAGTTGAGCAACCGGGAAGGGGTAAAGCTCAAGGACCTCTTTGTTCTGCTGACTCCGGAGATCGGGGAGTTTCTCCAGGTGCAGAGCTGTTCCCTCTTTTCCGTCTCCAAAGACCAGCAGTATATCCGGCTGGAGGCGGGCTATCCCCTGGAGAAGACCTACCATGAATTGGGGTATACCTATACGGTCAGTCACCACCCCTATTTTGAATGTGTGGTTCATAAAACGACTCCCTGCGGAGAGTATGACTGTGAGCGGATCGATCCGGCCTACCTGCTGATCAATGATCCGAAGATGAGCCGACTCACGAGCCGGGGCATCCGGGCGTTTGTAGAACGCAACCGGATCCATTCCATCCTTCTCGTGCCGCTCTATGTCAATCAGGCCGTTCGATACCTCATGATGTTCTATGCCATGGACCAGCGGCGGTTTTTTTCGGAAGAAGAGATCGAACTGCTCAGTTTTTTCGGTCGTGAGACTCTGAAGGCCTCGCGCCTTGAACTCCTCGATGATGTGCTCCATGATTTAAAGAATCCAGCCATTGCCATCGCGGGCTTTGCTGCCCGTGCACGGAAATTGATCGAAGGGGCAAACCCGACGGAGTTGCGGGAGAAACTGGCCTCCTATCTCGATATCGTCGTTCGGGAGACGACGCGGCTCCAGGATCTGACCTTCTCCATGAGTGTGGAAGGGCGGGAGGAGGTTGTCGAATTGAGTGAAGTCTCCCTTGCGCGATATCGGATCAATGAGGAGACGATTCGAGAGGCACGGCGCCGGAATGTTGTCGTCCGCCCGGCGGTATTGGAACCGAACCTTCAGGTCTTCTGTTCACGGTTCGGCCTGGAGAGGGTTCTCGATAATATGCTGAACAATGCTACCCGGGCGGTACCGGAGGGCGGGGGAGAGATTGCCCTGCGCACTTATTGTGACGGTGCGATGGCTGCACTGGAGCTGCGGAATACCGGTGAGATTCCACCGGAGAAAATCGAGGAGGTGCAAAGGGGAGAGGTCCGAGGGCGGGGATTGAATATTATTTTCCGATTTATTCAGGCCAATCACGGGAAGATGGAGATTAAAAACGAGTCCGGTGAGGCGGTCTGTATCCTGCGCATTCCTCTTTACCGGGGCAGCGGCAACACTTGAATTGCTATTCCAGCGGCATCCCGGTGTGTGCATCCAGTGCCTGCCGGACGGCTTCGGAGAGATCCTGAATCATGAAGGGTTTCGGAATAAAACCCTGGACTCCTTCGTTGATGAGTTCCTGGGGTCGTCCCTCCCTGCTGAATCCGGAGGCCAGAAGGACCCGAACCTCGGGGGTGATCTTCTTCAGAGCAAAATAGGTTTCCTCCCCGCTCATGCCGGGCATCAGGTAATCGAGAATCACCAACTGGATCTCGGCACTCCGGTCCTGGTAGATCCGGCAGGCATCCTCCCCGTTGGCTGCGGTGAGGACTTTGTAGCCGAGGGTTGTCAGCAGCCGTTCTCCTAATTGCAGCAGGGTCGGTTCATCGTCGACCAGAAGAATTCCTTCGCTGCCTTCTTTCATCGGTTTTTTCTCCTTCCGGGAATTTCCTGTGCAGGTTTGGTCGTTGGCAGGGAGGTAGATGTGAAATGCCGAGCCTTCGCCCTCCTTTGACGTGACGGTGACGAACCCTCCATGATTCTGTATGATGCCGTAAACCATGGCCAGGCCGAGTCCCGTTCCCCCCGTTTCCTTCCGTGTCGTGAAAAAGGGTTCAAAGATATGCTGCAGGGTCTCGTGGTCCATCCCACGGCCGCTGTCGATGACAGAGAGACGGACGAACGGTCCGGGGCGGGCGCCGGTGTTGAGCCGGGCCTCCGTTTCAGAGAGATTGACATTCCGGGTCTCGATGGTCAAGGTCCCTCCTTTGGGCATGGCATCCCGGGCGTTCAGGCAGAAGTTCAGGAGGGAGTGTTCAATCTGTCCGGGGTCGGCTTCTACGATATTCAGAGAATCTTCCAGGTTGAGCTCGATGTCGATTGCCTTGTCGAAGGTCCGGGCGATGAGCCGCAGCACTGCCTCC
>CAYQVN010000135.1:0-6213 GCA_964420895.1 uncultured Nitrospirota bacterium
TTCGTCCTTCATCAGATTGGGCAACTTCCCTGATAATCTCCTTCGCTGGGGGTCAGACATTGATAATTGGTTATTGGCTTCATTCACGCTAGATAAATAACCCATTATCAATGTCTGACCCCCGGCCTGTGCTTGCCCCTTGAATTTGTCCATTGTCACCTTTTACGGCCCGTTATATAATGGATCTAAACCTGCACCATTTGATTCCTGGATCTTATATAAGGCGATATCCATGCAGATTTATTTTGAACAGGAGGGGAATCTTCAAAATACCTCCCTTTCCATGATCCTGAAGTCTCTCTGTGACCGCGCCGAGACGGGGATGCTTTCCCTTGACCGGGGCCTGATGAAGAAGTCAATCTTTTTTAATTCCGGCAATATCGTCTTTGCCACGTCGAATTGGGAAAACGATCGTCTGGGAACATATCTCTACCGGAACGGAATCCTGTCCTATGAGGATTTTGAAAGATCATCCGGGCTGATGACGCCGAACCGGCGCCATGGAGAAATCCTGGTCGAACTGGGAATCATCTCCAGAAGGAATCTGAACTGGGCCGTAAAGGAACAGGTCAAAGAGATCATTATGAGCCTTTTTCAGTGGAATCGCGGGAACTTTACTTTTATCTCCATGGGGCCCCTGGAAGATGAATCGATCACGCTCAAGACCAAGACCCTCGATCTGATCCTGGAGGGGACAAGACGCGTTCAGGATTGGCGTATCGTACGACGGGAGGTCGGTTCTCTCGAAATGCGTTATCGGAGTTGTCCTGAGATTGGCAAGATTCTGGAGAGTCTCTATATGAAACCCAAGGAAAAGAAAGTCCTGGAGCTCCTCCGGGAAGCACAAAGTATTCAGTATGTCTGCAGGGAGCTTTCCTTCGGAGATTTTGAAATCTGCCGCATTCTCATGGGGCTCCAGTCCGTAGGTATTATTGAAAAAGCCGTCCAACCTGTGGAAGTCCACTGATCCTTTCCTTTGAATTCCTCTCCCCGATCCTTCTGTGAAAAAGATTTGTCAAAGGTTCGCTGTTGTTGTATCGTATTTGATTAGGATCAACAACGAAAAGGTGCAGCTATGGCTCTCCTTGAAATGCAGGTCGATGAGATCTTCACCCTGGAAGAGGGATTCCAGGCTGTCCGCGATGCCATTGAGAAGAACAAGGCTGTTGAACTGATCAATATCCCCCTCTTTCTCATCCGGGAATGGATTCCTCTACTCCAGAGCAAGAAGGTTACCCTCTACAACAACCGGATCGAAGGCCTCCCCGATGACATCCGAGACCTGGGCAGCGAGGTCTTCACCTCCGTCCAGATGAAGGGGACTTTCTACGGCCAGGTGGTGGATAAGGGGGAGGTCTTTATCAAGAACCGGATCTTCAACATCTGGTATGAAGGCGATCAGATTCTCAATATCGGGAGCATTACCTACCGGCGGTGTGTGCGTTGTATTCAGTCCATGCATCGGGATATCCTACTCACCGATGCAATGGATGTGTTGAATATCATGACTCTCTACGATCCGGAAGAAGGTGAGAAGGCCGTACTCGATGCAGTTCGGAAATCGTCCCGGGTGCGGATGGTCAACCTGCCCAAGCCACTGGTACGGAAGGTGGTGATTGAGATCGATTCCGATGACGTGAAAGTCATCTGTGCAGAGCGGAGTGACGATGCACGGAAGGTTGCGGATCAGCATCATGCCCGGGTTGCCGGCGGGCTTCTTAATGTCTACTCAAAGTTCAAGGGGAAGAAACTCCAGAGCGGGGGGATTGCCCTGGACAATAATTTTTTCAGTGTCGATTACCTCGACGACAAGATCTACATGATCCTCGGTATCGTCTGGCCCAAGTGTCCTTCCTGCATGACCGACTTCTACGAACTCGGCTGGCGGGCGGCGGGGAAGATCCGCTGACTTATTCAATTGATTAAAGAAGATGTCCTCGCAATAAGTCTCATTGTGATAGGTACGGTAAGAAGCAGAATACATTTATGGCAGGCATGACCCCCCTCATGCAACAATATACGCAGATCAAATCCCAATATGAGGATGCGATCCTCTTTTTCCGCATGGGGGACTTCTATGAAATGTTCAACGAGGATGCCAAAAAGGCGTCCAAGGTGCTCCAGATTGCCCTGACCAAGCGGGGGAAATCGGAAGGGATGGATATCCCCCTCTGCGGTGTCCCCTTTCATGCCGGCGACGGCTACATTGCCAAACTGGTCCGCAAGGGGTTTAAGGTAGCCGTCTGTGAACAGGTGGAAGACCCCAAAAAGGCCAAGGGGATCGTCAAACGGGAAGTGATCCGCGTTGTTACCCCTGGAACGGTACTGGAAGAGGGGATGCTCGAGGAACGGGAGAACCACTTCCTTGCCTCCCTGGTCGCGGAGAACGGGGCGGTGGGAGTTTCTTTCCTCGATCTTACAACGGGCGAGTTTCTGACCTCGGAGAAGAAGGGAGAGGGACTTGCGGAATTTCTCCTCGGTCGTTTCGGGACCTTTGAGCCGAAAGAGTTGATCATTCCCGAGGAGCAGCAGGACTCCCCCCTGTTGCAGGAGGTTTGCCGGGAACTCCCCCGTGTGCCGGTCCAGTTCATGGAGGGGTGGGCCTTTCAGAAGATGGAAACCTACCGGAAACTGACCCGCTATTTTCAGACCACGACCTTGGAAGGCTTCGGATGCGAGGATGTTCCCCTTGGCGTCGCTGCGGCCGGTGCCCTGATGCACTATGTGGAAGAGACCCAGAAGGGGGCGGTGCCCCATATTCAGGGACTCAAGGTCCTCCGGGACGGGAAGAGAATGTTCCTCGACGGCACGACGATCCGGAACCTGGAACTGGTTCGGTGCAACCTCGATGGGGGCAAAAAAGGTTCCCTCCTTGCCGTACTCGACCGGACCCGGACGGCCATGGGGGGACGGACCCTTCGGAAATATCTTTTAAGTCCTCTCCTCGATCCGGATGAGATCCGCCAGCGTCAGGGAGGGGTTGCCGAGTTGCATGACGATCCTTCGCGGCTCGCCGACTTACGGGACCGACTCGACAGGGTCCATGACATGGAGCGTCTCACCAGTCGTATTACCCTCGGAGTGGCCAATGGACGGGATCTGCTGGCCCTGGCAGAGTCCCTGGCGCCCCTGCCGGAGATCAAGGAACTTCTGAAGGAGCTCCCGGCGCCCCTGCTGATGGAATTACGGCAGGGAATTGATGAACTGCAGGATGTGTGGGAACGGATCGAAGACGCCATTCATGAAGATCCTCCCCTGAACCTGCGAGAAGGACGGCTCATTGCCGACGGCTATTCCGCGGAACTCGACGAACTGAGAAGTATCGGCCGGGAAGGCAAAGGCTGGATCGCCCGGTTGGAGAACCGGGAACGGGAACGGACGGGAATCGGAAACCTCAAGGTCAAGTTCAACAAAGTCTTCGGTTACTATATCGAAGTGACCAAGGTGAACCTGAAGGATGTTCCCGACAACTATGTCCGCAAACAGACCCTTGTCAATGCCGAGCGGTTCATCACGCCGGAACTCAAGGAATACGAGGCCAAGGTATTAGGTGCTCAGGAACGGATTGTAGAACTCGAATACGAACTTTTCTGTGCCATCCGGGAAGGTGTGGCCGCCGAAAGGCGCCGGATCCAGCAGACTGCATCAGTCCTTGCGGAAATCGATGCCCTGGCCTCCCTGGCGGAGACTGCCCGGGAGCACCGCTACGTCCGGCCACAGATCTCTGATGGGACAACCTTGACGATCTGCGAAGGACGTCATCCCGTCCTGGAGGTGCTTGATCCTTCGGGAACCTTCGTGCCGAACGATGCCGACATGGACACGGAAGAAAAGCGTCTGCTCATTATTACCGGCCCCAATATGGCGGGGAAATCGACCTATATGCGTCAGGTGGCCCTCATCGTTCTCATGGCCCAGATGGGAGGTTTTGTCCCGGCTTCAGGGGCGGAGATCGGTGTCGTCGACCGGATCTTTACCCGCGTCGGGGCATCGGATGCCCTGATCCGGGGGCAGAGTACTTTTATGGTGGAGATGAATGAAACGGCTAATATCCTCCACAATGCCACTTCGAGGAGCCTGATTATTCTTGATGAGATCGGACGGGGGACAAGCACTTTCGACGGTGTCAGCATCGCCTGGGCTGTTGCGGAATTCATTCATAACCGCCACCGTGCCCGGACCCTCTTTGCTACCCATTACCACGAATTGACGGAACTGGCCATGACCCTTTCCGGCGTAAAGAACTTCAATATTGCCGTGCGGGAATGGAATGACGAGGTGATCTTTCTCCGGAAGATCGTCGAGGGAGGCACTGACAAGAGCTACGGAATACAGGTCGCCCGTCTGGCCGGCCTTCCCACCGAGGTGATCGAACGATCAAAAGAGGTCCTGGAAAATCTGGAAAGAAGCGAACTCAACGAGGACGGCGAACCGGTCATCGCCCACAAGGAAGCTGCGGAACCTTTGATATCGCAGCCCGATCTTTTTGCCGGACGCCCTCATTCCATTCTGAAGGAATTGCAGAATCTTGATATTCAGAACATGACGCCTCTGGAGGCGCTGAATCGTCTGGCGGAACTGAAGAAAGAAGCGGAAGAAAAGTAGTGGGAGGCAAGCAGATGACAGATGACGCACAAGAAATGATCGGTAAACTCGATCACCTTCTCCACCACTGGATAGAACATAATCAGGCCCACGGCGAAGGATACGAGAAGTGGATTGAAAGGGCGGAAAACCTGGGGCGGGAGGATGTTGCCCGGGAGATCGGAAAGGCCCTTGCACTCTCCCGGGAGATGAACATCTGTTTCGAGAAAGCGCAGGAGCTGTTGAAAGGAGAGAACGATGTGTGATTCCAATGCATACCTGATTCATGGAGACGAAGAGGAACTCCTGATGGAGAGTCTCGATTTTCTCAGTCAGGAAGAGGACAGGGTGATCTTGCGGGATATCTTCGGAGAAGAGAAAACAGTTCGGGGGAGGTTGAAAGAGTTACACCTGTCCAAGCAGCGTGTGGTGTTGGAGGAAGTTTAAAAGGAGAAGCGCCAACTCTTATACAATAAAACGGTAACAGCTCAGGTTGCTTCTATTTTTCCGCAGGACAAGGCGTGAGGAGCGCAAAACCGGAGGCGTATTTTTATACGTTGAGGATTTGAGCACCGCAACAAAGCAGTCATGCGGGAAAAGAGAGGTGACCTGAGCTGTTACAAAAAACGGGGCCTTCCACAAGAGGAGGGGGAAGTGGAAGGCCCCTTTATATCCCGCTTGCCACCGGAATACGGCTGAGGAGGAGATACCGCTCACCCGATGGTAGAGGCCGAGATATAATGTGTAACAATGTTATTTCGATTCGCCCCCGCAACGGGGTTCCGGTTTCTCCGTAACCACCCAGCAGTCCTCACTGGCACCGCAGTGGCACGGTTCCGGCACTTCCTCCGAATAGGGCACTTCGTTCGTGCAATCCTCACAAACATAAACACGTATCATCGATTATCCCTCCCCTTGGGGTGCTTACGCCTCGACGGCCTCCCTTGCCTTTCTCCAACCCTCTTCTTGAAGCTTCAAATGGCGGTTGATACTCCACTCTCTCATAACCTGAATGTACCGCTTCATGTCGGATTTGGCAAGTTCCGCCAGTTCCCTTTTCTCCTCATTGGCCCGGTGCAGATCGTTGGGCGTAAAACCCTGCCATGCACAATATCCCTCGTCGAAGATCCTCTCCGGTGTCAGTTGATCCCCCTTGAGACCCATCTTCTCCCCATAGAGGGCGGCTACACCCATATCATAATCAATAACCCAGCCGTTATCCTTAATCATCGATAATTCATTGAATTCAACGTGTTCGCTACATTTGGGGCAGTAGAGGTTCGCCACCACCTCAAAAGGGAGAATGGAATTCTGGTGATGAAAACGGGCACTCTCCTGACCGCAACTGCATTCCTTTTCAATCGCCATGCACATGATTTATCCCTCCTCCAAAATCGGGGTATCAGTATCGAAACAAACAACATCAACTTTGTATTGTTTATACCAGCGATGCTCTGCGATGTCAAGGAGAAAAATCGGAAGGGAGGCGCTTTTTTTCTTGACACTCATTTTTATGGGTGTTAATTTGCAAGAAAATTTTTCAGGTGCCGAAAGGCCGAAAAGGGAAGAGGGTGCAAATCCCTCGCGGACCCGCCGCTGTAATCGGGTATGGGTCGCTGCAGAAGCCAC
>CAYQVN010000136.1:0-1980 GCA_964420895.1 uncultured Nitrospirota bacterium
CGACCGTTTCTTGAGGCGCAATCGTAAAAGTGATCTCCGCCAGCGCCCGGATCTCATCGGGTTGGTGTGCATTGTAAACCTTGGTTACCCTTTCCGTCCGGATCAGGCTCGTTTTCGTCATGCGCCACCTCTCATGATCATTTCCGGGTCTGTCACTGCCGCCTTCCAGGAAGGGATGACCGTGCAGGCCACGTAGGGGAGCACCGTGAGCAGAGCGACGACGAAGACCTGGTAGAGATCGATGTAGGGAGTCAATTGGAAGGCCGGGAAGAGGACCGACCACCCCTTGAGGACCGGCGCCAGCATCGGGGCGTTGAAGAAAAAGACATGGACGAAGGCGCCGGCAAGTCCTGTGAGCAGGGCGGTGAGAGAGATGACGATCCCCTCCCAGAATTTCAGTTCCAGGATGTCCGAAGTATCCCACCCCACGGCCTTGAGGATTCCGATCTCTCCCTTTTCCTCTCCGCTGATCCCGGTGGCCTTGTCCCAGGCAAGAATGACAAAGGCGATAAGAGCGGCGGAAAAGAGGGTAAGCATCATACCGCTCCGCCAGTTGAAGACTGAATCGTAGGTCCGGAAAATCTCATCTCTGGCGATGGGGCGGGTGTCGGGAAGTATCTTCTTGATTTTGGCGGCTACCGTGGAGATCTCGTCGGGATTGTAGACCTCGACGACGATGTCCGTTGCCCGGTCGTCCGGGAAGTCGAAGAATTCCTTGAGCCCCTGCCGGGTCATGAGGACCAGGTCGTTGCTGAGCAGATTCGAGGTGGCATCGAAGACTCCGACGATCCGAAAGGGGATCCCCTTGTTGTGACTGTCGATGAGGACCAGCTGGTCATTCAGACCGGTGAACTGGGCCTTCGCCACCCCCTGTCCGATGGTGCACTCCCCTTTTGCCGTGGGCATCCTCCCCTCCACCAGTTCCAGCCCGGGCAGCCCTTCGCCGATCCCCATGAGGGTATAGTTCGACTGGGAGAGGGCATCGAAGTAGTAGCCCCAGTAACGGGGATGGACATCACCCACACCGGCGATCTTTCGGACAGCGTCGAGAAAGGTCGTCGGGATCAGATCATGCCTGCCGGCGGAGATCTTCTGGACGATCAGATTCGGTGCATCCACGAAGACTGCTTCAGCCTCTTTTTTCAGTGCATGGGTCAGAAACAGAATAGATGCCAGGATCGCGATGATCAAGGCATAGACGGCCACGAGGGAGAGGTTCTTGTACTTTCTCCGCAGGAGGGAGGAGAGGGCATATTCGAGGATCTTCAGATGCCGCATGAAAGAATTACCGCCGGATCTGCAGGGTTGTTGTCACATCGGCCATCCTTCCCGGCGCCAGGATCGATCCGGCGGGAAAATGCTCAAAGGCGGAAGGGAAATCCTGAAAGGGAGTGAAGAAATCCGCCTGCGAGGGATGGCGTGTATATCGGGCCTCGGTCCAGATCGAAAGGTCCGTCAGCTCCAGAGCTTTCACCATCATTCTTTTTGCCGGTATCAGACGCGCTTTGTTGGCTTCCAGGACGGTCCGGGAATAAATGAAAAAAAGCCCGACAACGATGCACTCCAGAAAGGTGACGCCGAGAAAAATCCTGTGTTTTTTCATTGCATCCCTGGGATGTCCGAAAGGGTGACCTCGTCGAAGGAGAGGATCCGTCTTCCCTGGTGGTCCTTCCGGAAGGTTTCGGCCTTTACCTTTCCCATGATCGGCACCAGTTCCGGCCCCATGGGCCCCATGACGTCGCTGCCGATGACGAAGAGGGCCTCTTTTGCGTTGATCCTTTTCGTCGAGTAGTAGTCGGTGACATAAATCTCTTTGATCTGCTCTCTCACAATCCCCTTGTCGTATTGCTCCGGATTGAGATAGTAGCGGAAGAGGTCCTTGGGGCCGTCAAAAAAGCGGTGCCCTCCGTCGGCCAGGACGACCTGGGCCAACCATCGGTCATACTTCGCGACGAACATGCCGCAGACCCGGCAGTGATC
>CAYQVN010000136.1:2080-6138 GCA_964420895.1 uncultured Nitrospirota bacterium
GGGCCAACCATCGGTCATACTTCGCGACGAACATGCCGCAGACCCGGCAGTGATCTTTGTCGCTGGGTTGAACCGGATCGGCATAGGCGCTGCTCCCCAGGATGAGAAAGGAAAGAAAAAAGAAGAGAAGTCGTTGCACGATTCTTGCCGTCATTCGATGGTTCTCCTGGAGGGTGATTTTACAATAGTAAGACGATTTTCTACAAAGGGTATTCAAGCACAGCGTAGATCTGCTGTCAAACCAAAATTGTTTTTCCGAAGGAGAGTGTTCCGCCGCACGATTCCTCTTTATTTATCATCTTACTCTTAATCATAATCTTATGGCTTTGCACGGACAGATTAAGATTAAGAGTAAGATGATGATTAAGAAAATCATCCCGCAATCCGTTGGAGGCACAGGTGACAGATCACCCCTTTGTTTTTAAAAGGTCCACTGCCACCCAATCGTCATCCGCCAATCCGTCTCCAGTTGCGGGCCATTGAGCCGCTGGTAGAGGGGGAGGCCTCCTTCGAGGGTTAGGCGGTGTCCCCGGTGACGGCCACCGGAGGTATCGAAGGCGAGCCCCACGAGGAGGTCGAGTCGAGTCCCGCCCCGCAGGTCGGGATCGGCGGTGGGGGTCATGGTGGTCATCATTGGAGAGAGATCGGAATCGGCGCCGTCTATATTTCCCCAGGACTTGCCGTCGAGCCGCACCGAGAGGTTCAAGTTATTGTTCACCCGCCGGGTGATCCAGCCGGTGAGATCGAGGCGGTTGCCCAGGGAATAGTTGTTGCTGTTCTCGCCCAATCGGAGAGTGGCAATCCCCTGGGCGCCCCAGAACCAGGGATCGCCTGTTCCGAGGTAGGTGATTCCCGGGAGGAGGTCGAAGGTTCCCGAGCCGAGTTGCATCGGGTAAGGCAGGTGCTGGTTCTTCCCGGTGGGGGTATCGTCCTTCCGGTCGATGGAACCGGTGGGGAGGCTCATGCCTCCGTAGGCGATGAAGTCGTGATGACCACTGCGGAAGAAATGATAGAGGGCGCTCATCTTTACGTCGCCTACCCCTTCTGATTTCGTGGTGAACTTCGTCAGATTCATCATCATCTTCCGCTCGTTGTCCATCTCGATGATGAGATAGGGAACCATGGCCATGAAGGTGAGGTCGGGTCGGGGGGCGTACATGGCGCCGACCATGTGCATCTCCATGGTCATCCTCTCGGGGGCGACCATGAATTCCTGGTGGACTTCATTCTTGCCGACCCTGTCGGTGCCATCCCGGTTCCCCTTCATCTCCATGGTCATGTAGCGGTAGGAGAACATGCTCCCCCCGGGGTGGTGGATGTGAGCCCCCATGACCCCGATCGGCTCGAATCCCCCTACATGGGCAAAACCGCCGGTGCCGGAGAGATCTTCCAGTGTCGCCGACGTGATCTCGGCGAAGGAGAGTAGGGCCGTGCCTTCCTTCTCACGGTAGAAGCGGTGGGCTTCGTCCCTGTCGGCAAAGGGGATCAGTTCCGCCCCCATGGGACCGGAGACGCCGCTCCCCGTGACGAACCAGGCCGATTTCGCGTCGATGCCGTCGTGTGTTTTGTAGTTGGTGACGCCGATGGAGGTGATGTCGGAAGCCTTTCGTCCCGCGGCAGGAAGCTGAAAGAGATAGGTAAATAGGTCCCTGGGGCCGTCGAAGAAGAGGCGGGAGCCGTCGGAAAAGGTGATCGATGCGGTCCAGACCGGATAGGGAGCGACGTACATCCCGCAGACGGGGCAACGCTCCTTCGGCCCCGGCTGCAGGGGGTCGGCCGAAACAGAGATGACTGAAAGAGAGAGTGTCATGCAGAGAGATAGGACGAACAGGATTCGTCTGAGCATGAAAAACCCTCCGTGGAGAAGCAAAAAGAATATTGGGGAAGAGGCGCCGGTGAATATGCGCCAAAGTTTTGAAAGGTTACTACAGAGGTAGGCAAAGTATCAATAAAAAAGACCATCCTTGATTGAATGAAAGCAGGATCATCATGAGGAAGCGGGGGAACAGAGCATGCGCCGTTTCTCTTCCGCACCTTCCTGCAGGAGGGCCTCGATCCGTTCGATCAGTTCTCCACCTTCGAAGGGTTTCATGAGAAAATCGGTGCATCCGTCGTTCAGGTAGGCGGAGATCAATCGTTGATCCGTTGAAGCGGAGACGACCAGCGTGGGGAGGAAGATCTCCTGACTTTTCAGTTCGAAGATCAGTTCGGCGCCGTTGAGTTTCGGCATCTGGAGGTCCGTCAGGAGAAGATCGTAGGGTTCCCCCTCCTCCAATGCATGCTCGATCCGATTCAGGGCCTGTGCCCCGTCCCGGGCTTCATAGACTTCATAGCCGACCTTGCGCAGCATATAGACCATGCTGTAACGGATGGCCGGTTCATCATCAACGACGAGTATGCGCGTTCCCATAATGTTCTCCCCTGGAATCTTTCAGGATCATGACGATTCTGCTGTTTTCACAGATAGGTCGCCGCAGACTGGAAATCCTTACATAGAAAATCAGGGGAGATCGGCAAGGTCGGGGTGACGGGCCGCTTCCGTTTCATCGATCCGTCCCACGGGGGTGGTCTTGGGCGCCTGGTGCAGGGCGGCGGGGTTGTTTTCCGCCTTTTCGGCAATATCGATCATGGCCTCGATGAAGGCGTCGAGGGTCTCCTTCGATTCCGTCTCCGTCGGTTCGATCATGAGGGCCTCGTCGATGATGAGGGGAAAGTAGATCGTGGGGGGATGAAAGCCCCGGTCGATGAGGCCCTTGGCCACGTCGAGGGCCCGGATTCCATTCCGGGCGAGTCCCTTTGCCGAGAGAACACATTCGTGGAGGCAGATCCTGTCGAAGGCCTGACGGTAGTGGTCTTTGAGGCGGACCCGGAGATAGTTGGCGTTGATCACGGCGTTTTCGCTGATCCGGGGGAGCCCCTCCCGGCCGAGAGTCAGCAGATAGGCGTAGGCCCGCAGCAGTACCCCGAAATTCCCGTAGAAGGGGGCGATATGACCGATGCTTTTCTTTCCATTCTTTTCGAGACGAAAGTTTCCGTCCCCATTTCGGACGATGCGCGGCACCGGCAGGAAAGGGACGAGTGCTTCCGACACCCCCACGGGACCTGCCCCCGGTCCGCCGCCGCCGTGGGGGGTGCTGAAGGTCTTGTGCAGATTGATGTGCATGATGTCGAAGCCGAGGTCCCCCGGACGGACCCGACCGAGGAGTGCGTTCAGATTGGCGCCATCGGCATAGACCAGCCCTCCCGCTTCATGGACGAGGTCGTTGATCTTCCGGACATTCGGATCGTAGAGTCCCAGGGTGTTCGGACAGGTGAGCATAAGCCCCGCCGTGTCGGGGCCGAGGGCCCTTTTCAGGTCTTCCATGTCGACGTTCCCGAGACGATCCGTCTTCACCTCTTTTGTCGTAAAGCCGGCCAGGGTGGCGCTGGCGGGGTTGGTGCCGTGGGCGGAGTCGGGGATGAGGATCGTCGTCCGTTTCTTTCCTTCGCCCCGGTCCCGGTGCTTTGCGGCGATCAACAGAAGCCCGGTGAACTCGCCATGGGCGCCGGCCAGCGGCTCCAGGGTGAAATCGGCGAAGCCGAGGATCCTGCTGTAGAGTTCTTGCGATTCGTAAAGAAGGGCCAGCGCCCCCTGGACAAGAGACTCTCCCCCCTCGATATAAGGGAGAAGCGGGTGGAGGCGGGCAAAGCCGGGGAGGGCCGCCAGAACTTCGTGAAACCTCGGGTTGTATTTCATGGTGCAGGAGCCCAAGGGGTAGAAGGTGGTTTCGATGGCGAAGTTCCTCCGGCTCAGGTTGACGAAATGACGTATCGCCGTCAGTTCGCTCACCTCGGGCAAGGGAGCAGGCTCCGACCGACGTACCGCCTCGGGAAGAGGTGGTGCTTCCGGTACATCGAGAGGAGGCAGCGTGATCCCCTTCCGGCCGGGGGAGCCTTTTTCGAAGATCAGCGTCACAGGACCTCCCTGAGTGACGTGACGAGGGAATCGATCTCCTCCCTCGTACGGATCTCCGTCACGGCAATCAGAAGCTCCCTTGTCCGTTCAGGATAGAAGACCC
>CAYQVN010000137.1:0-6061 GCA_964420895.1 uncultured Nitrospirota bacterium
GTTAGCACTGCCCCTTTGGGCCGAGGACACGCCGGAGACAAAAGAACTCCGGGAACGGATCCGGGCCTTGGAGGAGCGGGTCCAGAGCGGCAAGCCGGTGGCGACATCGAAGCATCCCTGGTACGAGCGGGTGGCGATCTCCGGGGGGATCCTGACAGGACTTTCCGCCACGTCGGGCTATTCCGATGTGGCCGATTCCCTGAACCGGGTCTCCTTCGACGGCGTCACCGACCGGGAGGAGAAGGAGCGGCTCGACCTTTCGGCCTCCATCGATCTCTTCTTCGAATTTCCCGTGGGCGCTCACGGGATCGCCTCGACCCACCTCTCCTTTGCCAAGGGGGATGGTGTCAACCCCGAGATCGACGACGCCACGGGCCTCACCCCCTTTGCCGACGACACGGAACAGGACCTCACGGACAACAACAAGCTTCTCGAGGCCTGGTACGAGGGGACCTACTACGGGGGGGAACTGGTGGCCACGGTAGGCATCCTCGACGGGACCCTCTATGTCGACGCCAATGAGGCGGCCCATGATGAGACGCAGCAATTCATGAACGCTGCCTTCTACGCCAGCCCTCTCCACGGGGTTCCGAGCTACAGTCCGGGGATGCGGCTTACCTGGCAGCCCGGAGAAGGGGCTTACGGGACCTTTCTCGCCATCGAAGAGGAGGAGCGGGATGTTGCCCAGGAGCGGCTATTTGCCCGTTCCGACAACCACTCCACCCTCTATGCCCTCGAGATCGGCTCTGCCTTTGAAGGGGGAGGGGCGCAGGGGAATGCCCGTCTCTACGGCTGGTACGACAGCACCGACTACGACCGTTTCGACGGGAAGGGGACGAAGAACAGCCGGGGAATCGGACTGAGCCTCGACGGAAAGGTGAGGAATCACCTGATCCTCTTCGGCCGGGCTACCTTCGGGGATGGCGACATCCTCGAGTTCGACGGCTTCTATAGTATTGGCGGGGCCTATGAGATGGAGAAACAGACCTTCGGGCTGGCCCTGGCCCTCCTCAACAGCAGTGCCGACGCCGACCGGACCCTCTCCGGCGGTGGGGAATCGATCGATCTCAACGAGACGGAGATGATCCTTGTGGAACTCTACGACCGGTTCCAGCTCTTCGAAACCGTCTCCATCACCCCTGATCTGCAGTACACGCGCCACCCGAGAGGATCGAAAGACCTGGAAAACGTGGTGGTGGCCGGTGTACGGGTGAACGTCAATTTCTGAAGGGATCCGAAGATGCATATACCTGACGGTTACCTGGCACCCCAGACCTATTTGCCGGCCTATGCCGTGGCGGCGCCCTTGTGGATCCATGCCCTCCGGCGGGTCAAAAGTGACCTCGACGAGGAGACGCTCCCCTTCCTCTCGGCCCTGACGGCCCTCTCCTTCGTCATCATGATGATCAACATACCCATCCCCGGCGGGACGAGCGGGCACGCCGTCGGGACAGCGGTGATCGCCATCCTCTTCGGTCCCTGGGCCGGCTTCCTTTCGGTCAGCCTGGTCCTGTTGATCCAGGCGCTCCTCTTCGGAGACGGGGGGATCACCTCCTTTCCCGTGAACGCCCTTGCCATGGGTTGGATCGCCGCCTTTGTTGCGGCCTGGCTCTACCCCTTCTTCCAAAAGAGAGTTCGCCCCTCGGTGGCCGCTTTTCTTTCCGGATGGGCGAGTATGCTTTGTGCCTCGGCGGGGATTGCCCTTGCCCTTGGGATCCAGCCGATGATCGCCTCGGACCCGGAAGGCAAGCCGCTCTTCTTCCCCTTTCCCCTCTCCATGACGGTCCCGGCCCTCGTCGGCGCCCATCTCCTCTTCTTCGGTGTCGTGGAGGGGATCTTCACCCTTCTGGTTCTCAACTTCATCGGACGGATCCGCCCGGAGGGCTTTTCAAAGGCAGGGGACGATGATGAAGCATAGACGGTTCCTCATGCTCTATCTGCTCCTCGGGGGCTGCCTCCTCGCCGTTCCTGCCGGGCTTTTGACGAACAACCCCGCCTGGGGCGAGTGGGAGGTGGCTTATTACAAGAAAATTCTCGGCTTCATCCCCGAGCGGATCCTCCACTTCTCCACGTGGTACCGCGCCCCCATTGCCGACTACGAGGTCGCGGGTCACGGGGCAATCTTGGGGTACTATCTCTCCGCCCTGATCGGGGTTGCGATCATCTTCGGGATCTTCTGCATGATGCGCCGCTGGGTGGGAAAGGGTCGGAAATGAACCGGGACCGGATCCTCTTTTTTCTCTATCTCGGGGCGGTGATCCTGTGGACCTCTTTCCATGACCTTCGCCTCTTCGGCGGAGCGGCTCTCCTCATGGCAGGACTCTCGGGCCGGGCATTCTTTCGGCTCGCCAAGAGGACCTTTTTTGCCCTTCTCTTCTTCAACTCGGCAGTGTCGATCTCCTATCTCCTTCTGGCTCTGGGACGGGGAGGAGGATCCCTGACCCCCCTGGTGTTGATCAACAGCAGGACCGCTCTTTTGACCTACACCACCTTTTTGATGATTGACCGGGTCAACCTCTTTGCGGCCCTCGCCTTTTCGAAGAATCTCACCTATCTTCTGGTCCTCTCCTACAGCCAGATCCTGACCTTCCGGAAAGTACTGGAAGAGTTGCGCCTCTCCCTGAAGAGCCGCACCATCACGCGACCGGGACGGCGGGATCTCTACCGTTTCATCTCAGCGGCGGTCTATCTTTTTCTCGACGGGGCCCTTCATAATGCAAAGGAGATCGCCCTGGCGATGCGATCGAGGGGGTTCAGCCATGATTAGAGTGGAAGGGATCCGCTTTTCCTATGGGCAAAGGACCGTGCTGGAGGATCTCTCCTTCCGGGTCGGTGAAAAGGAGAAGGTCGTCCTCCTCGGCGTCAACGGGAGCGGCAAATCGACCTTGATGAAGATCTTGGACGGCCTGATCTTCCCTTCCGAGGGGGAGATCCACTATCGCGGCGAGGCCCTCACCCGAAAGCGGTTGCGCAACCGGACCTTCAACCGGCGCTTCCGCTCCGAGGTCGTCCTCCTCTTCCAGCAGCCCGACATGATGATCTTCAACCCCACCGTCTTCGATGAGATCGCCTTCGGTCTGCGACAGATCGGGGCCGACCATATCGACGAACGGGTCCGTCACTGGGCCGACCGGCTCGATGTCACCCCTTATCTCGATACCCCCCCCTTCAACCTGAGCGGGGGAGAGAAGCAGAAGGTCTGTCTCGCCTCCCTCCTCGCCCTGGAGCCCTCGATGCTGCTCCTCGATGAACCGACCTCCAGTCTCGATCCCCGTTCCACCGGCTGGCTCATCGATTTTCTCGCACAGCTCGACTTGACGACCCTCGTTACGACACACAACCTGAGTCTGGCAGAGGAACTGGGGCGGCGGTGCCTAATCCTCTCTGAAGACCATCGCCTGATCTACGACGGCGAACTCTCCCCCTTCCTCCAGGATCGGGAAAAGCTGATCGAGGCGAACCTCGTCCATACTCACCGCCACGCCCATGGATCGGTCGATCATCAACACTTTCATCTCCATCCCTGGGATTGAAATTAGAGGGTAATTTCCTCTCCTTCGGAACCGGGAAAAGGGCTGTAATTTCCAGCGATTCCCTCTTGCATTTTCACAGCGTGTGCGATATATTGACTCTAACCTTTCGTAAATAATACAGAAACCCATCCTGGGGGTTGTGATGACTGAAAACGTCATGTTGACTGGAACGTTTCAGGAAAAGCCCTTTCCCCTCCTTCTGGCCGAGATCCGTCAGGCAGGTAAAACCGGAATCCTGATGGCCCAGAAAGGGGAGATCGTCAAGCGCGCCTTCTTCCAGAACGGCGAACCGATTGCCTCCCGCTCGAATATCAAGAAGGAACTTTTGGGGGAGATTCTCTGTAAACGGGGAAAGATCTCCCGGGCCCAGCTTGATGAGGTGATCCTCGAATCGCAGAAGGACAGCGGCGACAATTTCGGTCAGATCATCACCAAGAAGGGGATCCTCTCGCAGGACGAACTCTATTCCAATACGAAATATCAGTTTATCTCGATCCTCTTCTCTCTCTTTGTCTGGGAGGAGGGGACCTATACCTTTGAAGACAAAGATGCCACCGGTCTGGTGCCGCCCGGTCTTCCCCGGTTCCATGTCAAATTCTCCAAGCTGCTCTCAGAAGGTATCCGGCAGATCCGGAAGGACGGATTCATTGACCGCATCTTGGGCAAGACCGATCAGGTGTTGAAGCTGACCGATCTGTCCTATCGATCGGAGGAACTGAGCTTTCAGGGGGCGGACCGGGAAGTTCTCGACGTCATGGTTGAAGGGATGACGGTGCAGGAGGTGATCGATTCCGTGCCGCTTGATCCGGACATGACCCGGAAGATCCTCTATGCCCTGTCGAATCTCGGTGTTGTTGAGCTGCAGGTTCCTGTAGAGCCGGAGGCAAAGGAAAAGGAAAAAGAGGAAGAGGAAAAAGCGATGGAGCAGGAGGCTGCGCCCGTCGAAGAGTTGCAGGAAGAGATTCCGGCACTCGACCAGACATCTCTTGCTTCGGTCATGGATGATCTGATGCCGGAAAGTGCGGAGGCCGATGAGGCTCTCCCCTCCTTTGAGGAAGAGGTGGAACCGGTTGCCGAGGCGGAGCCGGTCTTCGATGAGGTGGAAGAAGAACTCCTGCCCCCTCAGGACGAGGTCGAGGCGGAAGAGGCTACGGAGGAGGTTTCCGAATTGATCGAAGCCGCCGTGGACGAGGCTGCCGGAGAAGAGGTGGAAGAGATTACCGGGGCGGAGGATGCCGAGTCTGAAGAGTTTGTCCATGATGAAGAGGCGGAGCTGATTGCGTCGATGGATGAAGAAGCCGGGATTGAGGAAGAACTCCCGGCCGCTGAGGAAGAGGAAGAAGAGGAGGCGGCAGGTATGTCTCACGAAGATGAGGCGGACTTGATCGCATCCATGGCGGCTGAAGCGGGTCTGGAAGAAGAAGAGACATCGGCCGAAGAGGTCCCCGAAGAAGAAGCATCCGGAGAAGAAGTTCCTGTCGAAGGGGCGGAAGAGGATCAGGAAGCTGAGGAAGTGAAAGAGGAGGAAGGTTCTACCGGTGAAGAAGAGGAACCGGAGGAAGCTCTGACCCCGGACCAGGAAGCGGTCCTGGAAGAGGCCGTGGAAAAGGAGGCGGAAGAAGAGGCTGTAGCCCCGGAAACAGAACACATCGACGAAGAAGAAGCTCCTGCGGCGGTGGAAGAGGAAAAAAAGAAACGGCGCTGGCCGGTCTTGGTGGGTGTGCCCATTGTCGTCATCGCCTTGCTCTACGGTGGGATGACCCTCTTTTATGCGAACAAGGCAAGGGAAGTCAAAAGCGAAAAGGCTCCGAAAGCCGCCGATCTCTCTCCAGCGGCAAAAGTGGAATCGAAAACTCCTGAAGAGATTATCAAGGAAATGGCCAAGGATGAAACGCTTGCCGGGACACCGGTGCCGGCGACACCCGATCAACCGCCGGTTGAGGAGGCAGAAAAAGCTCCCGTTGTAACCCTCCCACCTGAAAATGCGGTTCCGGAAAAAAAGGTCGTTGCAGCCGTACCGCCGGAGAAAACTCCTCCCGTTGCCAAGCCGGCACCGGCTGCAGAAACACCTGCGCCAAAGGAGACACCGCCTGAGACCAAGGCTCCCGCACCGCAGGTTGCGAAGGTTATTCCCGCTACGGCAATTACGGCAAAACGTGAACCTTGGGAAGATGCCTACGATGCGGGGCTGTCCAGTTTCAATAACGGGAACCTTGAATCGGCCTTCTCCAAGTGGTCTGAGGTGATCCAGAATGCCCCCGATGATGCCTATTCCATCCAGATCGAGCTGACCTCCTACCTGAATTATGCTGCCCGGGACATTCGCGAGTCCGGACCGAATGAAAAGATCTTTATCGTAGAAACCAGCTTGAATGAAAAGATGGTCTACAAAGTCCTCTGTGGGATCTATCCCGACAAGGCTGCTGCCGATGGGGCCTTTCGCAATCTGACCCCCTATCTCAAGGCCCAGAACCCTTACATGATCCGGGTGAGCCGTCTTAAGGACAAATTGAACGATTCCACCCCCT
>CAYQVN010000138.1:0-6036 GCA_964420895.1 uncultured Nitrospirota bacterium
CTAAGTCATCCTCTGCCCGGAAGACAGGGGAAAAACCGTTTCAGACTTAGTAACATGAGAAAGGGAAAGGTCACAAAAAATCGGCCTAAACATGCCGTTTTTCATAAAAATAATAATATGGGGGGATATATTGCATAGATATCGTTGAAATTCCCGAGAACTTCCCCTATTCTCTCTGGAGTATCACTCTGAAGCCAGCCGGGGAAAGGGAACAGTCAAAGGTGTCAGTAATGGTAATGGGGCGGAGAGCAGGGAGGCCGTCGAGATAGGACGGACCGCCCGGAAGGAGGGAATGAAAAGATGGGACAGAACCAGCCTGATCCTTCTGGTGATCCTTGTTCAACAGAATCAGGGCGGAGCGGGTTCCGTCGAAGGTGCTCTTTTTCATCCCGAAGATACGGCTGTTACCGCAGTCAACCACCTCGAGGGGGCCGTCCTCGTTAAAAACAGGGTGGGCCTTCTTGAGTGCGTTGACTTCGGCGATGAAGCCGGTAAGATCGATGCCCGTCTCCTCCCAGTCGGAAGGACGGGTCTTGACGACATGCAGGGGTTGTGTAAAGGCAAACTCAAAACCGATGGGCATCATCACCGCCGTGGAGAAGAGGGCGGAGAAGAGGTAGCGCTGTTTGATCCCCTCCACGTTCCCCTTCAGTTCCATTGCCAGCCGTTTCGTATCGTGGGACTCGGCGAAGCTGACCGAGGGCGCCCAGGGGGCGTTTTCGGCATACTGGTTCAGGCACCACGCTTCTTCGAAATCCCAGTACTTCGAACTGTTGAAGGTGTAGTCGAAACCGGCCTTCGCCAGACGGATCACATCTTCAATCTCACATCCAAGGGTCTCGGCAAAAAAGAGGGTGTCAGGGTGGCGCTCCTTGACCTTCGCGATCAATTCCCGCCAGAGTCGGTCCGTCACCTGGTAGGCGGCATCACAGCGGAATCCCTCGAAGCCGAACTCCCGGTAATAGAGGGCCAGTTCCTCCCAGTAGCGCCAGAGGTTCTCCCGGTCGGAGGAGTGTTCGTTGTCGATCTCAGCCAGGTCCCCCCAGACAGCGACGCATTTGTCCCCCTCCCAGGCGGAGGGGTGGACGACTTTGCCCTTTTCATCCCACCGATACCATTGGGGGTGCTCCTTTAAAATAGGGGAGTCGACAGCGGTATGGTTGATGACAAGATCCATGATCAAGTGAAGCCCCATCTCCCGGGCCTCCGCGACCATCCGTCGGAGCTGATCCTGAGGGGGAATGACGGAATCCTCCACAAGGAGAAGAGGATGGATGTCGAAATAATCCTTGATCGAGTAGAGACTCCCCGAGAATCCCGGCAGGTGAAAGGGATTGATGAAAATCCAGTTGAATCCCATCTTCCGGGCACGAAGGAAGTGTGCGCGCCAGCGGTCGAAAGGACCGGCCAGGAGGGGAAATAAATTATAGATCCGCGCCCCTTCCGGGACGGGACGGTGTCGTTTCATGAAAACCCTTTCAGGGAATTTCGGGAGTGTATCCGAGGAAGGGCTGCTCTGTCAATCGGAGAAAAGGCTTGCCGTATATTCGCTCAATATGCTAATTAAATGAAAAATTTTGAAAACTCTTAAATACCCCCTCCCCTTTATCCCCTCCCACCAGGGGAGGGGAATTAATTTTTTGCAGAAAGGACATCTCATGCAGAAGATGACCCCCTTGATACTGCTCCTTCTTGTTCTGGCCCTCACCGGATCTTTCCTGTACTTGCAGGCTCGAACCCGGATTCTCACTGCAGAGATGGAAGCACTTCAAAGGGAAGTCTCCGATCTCAAGACCTCTACCACGAAACAGAACAAACTCCTGACTGCCATCAACAAGCGTCTCAATCCAAAGCCAGCGACCGCCTGGGTAGGCATCGACGATGACCCGATGATCGGCAAAAAGGATGCCCCCGTAACCATCATCGAATTCTCCGAATTCCAGTGTCCTTACTGCGCCCGCTTCTCCTCGGGAACCTTTCAGGAGATCCGGAAGAACTATATTGATTCCGGCAAGGTTCGTTTTGTTTTTCGCGACTACCCCCTTCCATTTCACAAGAATGCCGCAAAGGCTTCGGAAGCGGCAGCCTGCGCCGCCGACCAGGGGATGTTCTGGGAGCTTCACGACACCCTCTTTAAACACCATGACAAACTGGCCATTGAGAACCTGAAGCAGTACGCTGAGGAGGCGGGACTCTTTATGGAGGATTTCAACTTCTGCCTGGAGAGCGGAAAGAACGCCGGAGAAATTCTGAAAGACATTCAGGATGGGAAAAGGGCCGGCGTGACGGGGACCCCGAGTTTCTTCATCGGCGTTACCCGGAAGGACGGTCGAATCGAGGGAACCTTTATCAAGGGAACAAAACCGTTCTCGACCTTCCAGTCGGTGATCGAGGAAAAACTGCAGGAAGCGGCCAAGAATCCCGTTTAATCTCGAGACGGACTGTTGACGAAGCCCTCTTTTTAATTCAGAATTTTCAGTGTAGCAAAGGCACGCTCGATGCCGAGAAGGAGGAAAACTACAACTCTCCGGGGGAGGCGATAGCGGTTGACAAGACGGTAGCGTAGGATGACGAGACGGTTACGAATGCGATGTTCCAGGGTGTTTTCGAATGTCATCGACCTCATTCCCCTTTGACTGCAATCCTGCGCAATTCAGCGCACTCACCTGTAAAAGCATTTTTTGTGCCAACAATCAAAATTTTTCCGCCATATCACCAAACCCTTTGAATTTAAACATCTTCCTTTAATCTTCTCCATCTTCTTATTCCACGCTGCCCGAACCGGCAGCAACATTCTGCACGATGAAGGGGAAAGGAATTTCCCAAAATAGGAAAACTTTTTCCATTTTTCCGGCACGGATTCTCCGGAACTGCCTCAAGTCAAGAAAGGGCTGACCTCTGTCATTAAAATTTGAAAGTTGAAAATTCTTGACACTCCCGCCCTTTCCATATAATTTTGTAAAGTTTAAGGAAAATTCATTCCTCTATTTCTTCAGGCAGATGGTGAAAAATTCTATTCAGAACAAATGGGGCCCGGCTTTGATCGTTCTGCTGACGGCCACGGTGGTCTTTTTTTATAATCTCGGGGAGATCTCCCTCTGGGATCCCGATGAACCTCGGGGGGCGGTAATCGCCGATGAGATGTTAAAAAAAGGCGACTGGATTCACCTCAGTTACAACGGGCAACCGGTCACGGAAAACCCCGCCCTGGTGAAGCCCCCCCTCTACTACTGGAGCATCGCCGCCTTTTCTGCTCTTCGGGGACATGTCGATGAACTTTCAGCACGACTCCCCTCGGCCCTGGCCGGGATCGGCACGGCCCTTCTCGTCTTTTTTCTGGGCGCCCGGATCTTCGGGACAAAAACAGGACTTTTCGGGGGGCTGATCTTCATCAGCAACCACATGCTCTTCGAACAGGCCCGCTCTGCCGAGATCGACATGACCTTGACCTTTCTCATCACTGCCGCCCTCTTTTTGTTCTACCACTGCTACCATGGACATTTTCGTGAGGGGTGGCTCTACCCGGCCTATGGCGCCCTGGGGCTCTCCGTCCTGGCCAAAGGACCGGTGGGGGTGATTGTGCCTCTCATGGTCGCCTTTATCTACCTCCTTGCCCGGTGGGACCTTAAGGCCCTGGGAAAGATGAAACTGCTGGCAGGGTTGCTGATCATTTTCCTCGTCGCCTCACCCTGGTTTATTCTCGAAGGACGGGCCTTCGGCATGGAATTTTTCTTCCGGCAGAATTTCGAACGTTTCTTTCACGCCTTCGATCATATCCAGCCCTGGTACTATTATCTGGTCAAACTGCCCGTTCACTTTCTCCCATGGACCCTTCTTCTCCCGGCCACTATCGCTTACGGGTTCCGGTCAGGCAAGGAGAAAAACCCGGGCAGAACCTTTCTCTGGATCTGGTTCCTTGCAGTCCTGATCTTTTTCAGCCTCTCCGAAAGCAAGCGGTCCCTCTACATCGTCCCTCTCTATCCGGCCCTCTCTCTCCTTGTGGCGGAGGCCCTGGAGAGGATCACGAAGGAAGAAAGATTCGCACCGCTCCTTTTTTGGATCCGGGGAGGCAGCGCCTGCTTTGCTCTCATCCTGGTTGCGGCAGGCGGGGCAGCCGCCTGGCTGGCGCTAACCCGATTCCCGGATCTCGGTCGACCGGTGGCACTCTTTGTTATCGTTGCCTTGGCAGGAGCCGCCCTCCTCTACCGAATGATCCGGAAAGGGGTGGGGAGAGGATTGGTCACGGCCCTGCTCCTCTGCGCCGTCGGCCTTGAACTTCTCCTGGCGGGGATCGTCTATCCAGCAATCGACGTGAAAAGCCGGTCCTCAAAGAAACTCTGCCGGATGGTGGCAACCCGGATCGGTGAGAAGGACCTCGGCTGCGTCGGCTTTCATCCCCCCAGTGCCATCTTCTACATCAACCGGGGACGGCAACAGCCTCTGATCGATTTCAAGCGGGACCTCGAGGCGGGGATCACTTTTCTGCAGCAACAAAAGACCGTCTATTGCCTGATGGATCGGAAAATCTATGAAGGGCAAAAGGATCGGCTCGATGGAATCAGCCGGGAGGTCCTCCTCCCCGGATTTCCCGGAAAGGGATGGAAGTGGGATGTCGTCTTCCTGACGAACGGCAAAGACGCGGGGGCGGAGGAGAAGCTAAGGCTGTGAGAGGCATGAGAAAAATAGCATGGCCGTCACCCATAAAGGGTGACGCTACAGGGATGACCCGAAGAGGTTTCTCTTTCTCTTAATCTTCATCATAATCTTAATCCATGTTTCAGAAACATCGGATCAAGATCAAGAGTAAGATTACGATTATGAATGCCTGACAACAATCAACCCGGCATAAAGGACAAGCACGATGACCGAAGAGCATGAAGCAATACGCCCGGCCCGCCTCACTTTCCTCCCCTTCTCCCTCCCCTCCATCGGAGAGGAGGAGATTGCCGAAGTGGTCGACTCTCTCCGCTCGGGATGGATCACAACGGGTCCGAAGGCGCAGCAGTTCGAACAGGACTTTGCCGACTACGTGGGGGCAAAGTATGCCGTGGGGCTCTCTTCGGCCACGGCAGGACTCCACCTCTCCCTCAAGGCCCTCGGTGTCGGCCCCGGAGATGAGGTGATCACCACCCCCATGACCTTCGCCGCCACGGTAAACATGATCGTCGCCAACGGCGCCACACCTGTCTTCGCCGACATCGACGGACAGACGCTTCAGATCGATCCCGTGGAGGTGGAAAAGAAGGTGACGAAGAAGACGAAGGCCATCATTCCCGTTCACTTCGCCGGACAACCCGTCGATCTCGACGCCATTCACGCTATCGCAAAAACCCACCATCTGGCTGTCCTGGAGGATGCCGCTCATGCCGTCGGCACGGAATACAAAGGAAAACGGATCGGGGCGTTAAGCGAGTTATCGGTCTTTTCCTTTCACCCGATCAAGAACATCACCACCGGCGAGGGAGGGATGGTGACCACCAATGACGAGGCCCTGGCGGAGAAAATCCGGATCCTGAAGTTTCACGGCATCTCCAAGGACGCCTGGAAGCGCTACGACGCCAAGGGGACCCCTCACTACGATGTCCTCGACATCGGTTACAAGTACAACCTCATGGACCTCCAGGCCGCCCTCGGCCTGCACCAGTTGAAAAAGGTCGATTCCTTCAATGCCCGGCGGAGCGAGATGGCGGCCCGCTACAATGAGGCCTTCGCCGATCTCGACGGGATCGAACTCCCCCGGGAAGTGGTCTGGCCACACAAACATGCCTGGCACCTCTATGTCATCTTCGTCCGCCCCGACCGTCTCAACCTCGACCGGGACGGTTTCATGAGCGCCCTCAAGGAGGCGAAGATCGGGACGGGGATCCACTTCATCGCCGTTCACCTTCACCGCTACTACCAGGAGCACTTCCCCTACCGCCGTGGGGATTTCCCCCATGCCGAGTCGATCTCCGACCGCATCCTCTCGCTCCCCCTCTTTCCGGGGATGACCGACCGCGATCAGGAGGATGTCATCCATGCGGTACGGCAGATCTG
>CAYQVN010000139.1:0-4811 GCA_964420895.1 uncultured Nitrospirota bacterium
TGTATTATATTATTGACATATGAAAATTGTCATTATTGGGCGAATTGTTTTGTGCGGAACTCAGATGATGAGATCGATGAACAACATCTTTGCGGGGATTTCCTGTCTACTTCCCCGTTTCCTTCATGGTCCCCCCATCGAGGTTTTCGCGGCGTGAGAGGATATATTTCACCAGACGATCGATGCGGGCGGACAAACCGGCAGGGTCCGCATTGCCCCCCTTGTTGAAGTAGGTCGCAGGAGTGCACTGTGCAAGTTTTTTCTTTAATGCCTCATCACACTTTTTTCCGGAAAAGAAGATGACGGGGACCGGTCTCGAGACGTCCATCTTTGTCTCCAGTGTGCGTAAGGTCAGGGCCGCCTTGAGCCCATCCATGACCGGCATCTCCAGGTCCAGGATGACCAGGCTGACCTCTTTTCCGGCTGAAAGACGGTTGGAAAACTCGCCCAGAAAGGTCATCCCGTTTTCAAATGAGAGGACCTCCTCCGCGAGGTTCTTTCCCGTCAGAATTTGCTGCATGAGATTTCGGATCAGGCTGGAATCATCGGCTGTGAGGATGCAGGCGGCAGTTTTTTCACTTTCCCGTTGTTCCTCTCCCAGTGTAAAACCGCAGTAGAGGCAGGTGATTTCATGTTTTCCCTCGCGATAAACGGTGTTGACCGGAACATCCTCACCGCAACAGAGACAGTACTGGGTCTGAGACATGGTTCTCTCCCGGGGAGGCGCTGATTTCTCCCGTAACGACTGTCTAGCGCAATGGGAGCCAGTCGGCTCCCTATCATTAATTATAAGACGACACAGTCAGTTCAGTCAATGAACGGTTATTTCAGAAATACATCAACTTGGGTGTACCCCCAATGTGATCTTGCACCCTGATCTGTTGCAAGACTGGCAGAAGAGGGATTCCCCCTCCGGAATTTCTTTTCGTGGTATGATGAAAGAAAGAAAAAAAGATGGACGATTCAAAGGGGAATCGCTCTCAGCGGGAGGAGTAGAGATGGCCGGAACAAAACTTTGGTGTTCGGAATATTCCGTTGGTGTTGATGAAATCGATGCACAACATCGTTCAATACTCATGCTTTGTAATGATCTGCATGAGGCCATTTCAGAAGAAAGGGAGGCCAATTCCATAGGTTCAATCCTGGAGAAGATGGTGGATCACGCCAATGCCCATTTCGCCTGTGAAGAGTCCTATCTGCAAGAACACTGCGAATTTGACGAACACCGGCTGGAGCATTGGAATTTTATCAAAAAAGTCATGCAATATTGCAGAACCGTTGAAGAGGACAGGAATGCCGTCTCCATGGATGTCTATCATTACTTAGTTGACTGGCTCGACCACCATCTTCGGGAGATAGATGTCAACTATTTCAGGGATATGGCCCTGGAGAAGAGCCCTGCAGGATGAAGAAGAAAGGTCCATCCACCCTTCCCACCGCAGTGGGGGATTTCATCGTAAGGTCTTTAACCTCTCCTTAATCTCACTCGGATCGGATCTGATCGTGTAGTCCGGATGCGCATCTGCCCAGATAATCGTCCCCTTTTGATCGAGAATGAAACGGCCGGGTATGGGGAGTGTCCATGAACCCTCACCGTTGAATCTTTCAAGATCGATCCCGAAATTCAGATAGAGTGCCCGCAAATCATCGGGCAAGCTGTATACCAGGCCGAATTGCGAGGCAACCCTGTTTCCTGCATCAGAAAGCAAAGGGAATGCCAGGTTGTGCTTCTTGGCTACCTGGCGGGAATATTTTGCAATCTGTGGGGATACCGCTACCATAGATGCTCCGAGGGCTTCAAGATCGGATGCTACACTTTGCAGAGCCTCCAGCTCCAGGTTGCAGTAGGGTCACCAGACTCCCCGGTAAAAGCTGATCACCAGGGCCCCTTTGTCCAACAGGTCGGAAGAGCTGACCTGACGCCCCTCGGAATCGGGCAGAGTAAATTCCGGTGCCCGGTCTCCCTCCTTCAGAACATGTTCCATGATTCCCGAGTTCAGCAAGTCTTCCGTGGCACGATGCATGATGGTTAAGGCCTCCGGCGGGGCACTGGATTCAAATTCATTTTTCTGTGCATTCAGCCTCTCCTGCAAAGTCATAACGCCATCTCCCTTTTCGTTGTTTTCTGAACAGTAGGAGTCGAGCCTATGAAACTGCTATACGGCCCATCGGTACAGCTACAACGTATCGTACAACAGTGAATTCGGCAACTTCAGAGATGGCAGGAAGGGGGCTACGTAGTCCTCTCGACGGGATGGTGGTCCGTGAAAATTTATCCCCGGAGTGAACCTGTTCTCCGGTGTCCCACCGTGGCCATGTAGCAGATGAATTCTTCTATCCCGTCCACTCCAAGAAGGGCATTTACCTGCTCGTCGAAGAAAGCGCCGATGGTGCAGACGCCGAGGCCGAGGGCCTCTCCTGCTAGGTAGAGATTTTCGGCGATATGTCCTGCATCGAGGTAGATGTAGCGGTAGGCTCGCTGTTCGTATTTCCACTTGGACCGTTCGATGAGAGCGGTCCAGAGGAAGGTGACGGGTGCGGTTTCGACCATGTTCTGCCCCAGGGCGGCGCGGGCGAGTTCTTTTGCGACATCGCCCTTGCGGAGGAACTCAAGATCGAAACGTTCGGGCCGGAAATGATAGATGCCGGTTTGCAGCTCTTCGACGGCCCGGACAAAGAGGTAAGTCTCGACGGGATAGAGGGCGCCCGCTGAGGGTGCCGTACGGAAGAGATGTTCCCCTCCGCCGGCGGTGGCTCCCTGGGTGGCCCAGAGAAGAAGGGCAAGCGCCCCCTCTGAGAGGGGGCGGTCCTTGTCGTATGCTCGTCTGGAGCGGCGGTTTTGCAGGACCTGCCAGAGATCACAGCCTTCTTCGATCTTTGGTTCCGGAAGGGGAACAATTTTCAGCGCTTCTTCGTGAGACTTGAAAGGGGCCGGCTTTTTCTCCCAGTCCAGTCCCCGGCCGCCGATGGACTCCGGACGGTACTTGGTTTCTTTCTGGTATCGGTCCCCGATCCCTTCCGCCATTACTGCAGCGCCTCGTAAACCTTCCCCACCATTTCCGCCCCAGGCTTCAGGGTCTTTTCTCCCTCGGCCCAGCGGGCCGGGCAGGCCTCGTCGGAATGCTTCGCGGCGTAGATGTTAGCCGAAAGCTTCCGCAGAAGTTCATCCACGTTCCGTCCGATGTTGAAGAAGTTGACCTCCGAGGCGAGGAGGACCCCTTCGGGGTTGATCACGAATGTTCCCCGCAAAGCCAGTCCCTTCGATTCGTCATAGACGCCGAACATCCGGGAGACGGTCCCCGTGGGGTCCGCCGCCATGGTGAATTTTGCCTTCTCCAGGAGTTTTTCATCCCGCTGCCAGGCGAGGTGTACGAACTGGGTGTCCGTACTGACCGTAATCAGCTCGGCGCCCATCTCCTTGAACTGGTCGTGCCGATCTGCCAGATCGGCCATCTCCGTGGCTCAGACGAAGGTGAAGTCGGCGGGATAGAAGAAGAGGACCGTCCATTTTCCTGCCTTCTTCGAGCCTTCCAGCGAGACCGTTCCGAAACCGAATTTCGCCGGATCAAAGGTCTCCATCGTGAAATCCGGGACAGTTTGTCCTAATTGCAGTCCACAACAATCCGTTCCTTCCATGGTGTTCCCTCCTTTAATATTTCCCCCCTTCAGAAGAAAGGAGGGGTAGGGGAAATCCCCCCGATATCCCCCTTTAGCAAAGGGGGACTTGAAAACTCCAGCGCCACCTTTATAATGGCTTTTTGCCCTGTTGGTGAAAGAGT
Source organism: uncultured Nitrospirota bacterium (assembly GCA_964420895.1). Lineage (GTDB taxonomy): Bacteria > CG2-30-53-67 > CG2-30-53-67 > CG2-30-53-67 > CG2-30-53-67 > JAADIO01. The sequence goes on from CAYQVN010000139.1 coordinate 3,780, forward strand.
ATAGACGCAACTCTTTTTATTGGCAAATGATTGGAGGATTTCATGCAAAAAAAAGGCGAGGAAAATCCCGCCCTGTAATCACCTGGAAAATGAAATGTTCTGTGAAGATCAACTGATGCTGTTATTCTTGGTGCAGTACTCGACAACGTGATCAACGATTTCCTGCGGGGAGTTACAGACCTTGATAAGGGCCATGTCCTCGGGTGAGATGTTCTCTTCCTTCAACAGGTTATCATAAAAGAACTGGATCATTGCTTTCCAGTAATTTTCGTTGTAGAGGACGATGGGGAATTGCTCGATCTTGTCGGTTTGCACAAGGGTCAGGGCCTCGAAGAGTTCATCCAGGGTTCCGAAGCCGCCGGGAAAGATGACGAAAGCGGTGGAATACTTGATGAACATCAGTTTCCGGACGAAGAAGTAACGGAAATCGAGGGTGATGTCCTGGTAGGGATTCGGAGTCTGCTCAAAGGGAAGTTGGATATTGCATCCCACGGAGATCCCTTTCCCTTCCTGGGCGCCCCGGTTGGCTGCCTCCATGATGCCGGGCCCCCCGCCGGTAATGACGGGAAAACCCTTCTCTGCCAGGAGTCGGGCCGTTTCCCGTGCCGCCTGGTAATAGGGGTCTTTTTCGCTGGTCCGGGCGGAGCCGAAAAAGGAGACGGAGCCGTGGATATCATGGAGGGAGTCGAATCCCTCCACGACCTCTCCCAGGATCCGAAGGGCCCGCCAGGGATCCTTGGCGGTGAAATCAGGCCGTTCCTTTCTCGCTGGTGTACGGAGAAGTTCGAGATCTTCATGGATCAGGTTTCTGCTCTTTTTCTGCATAGAGTTCCTCAATTAACATCGGGATGGCGCTTTCACGCCATCCCGGTTCCAAATTCACATCTTCACCTTCGGCAGGTTGGCCAGGGCGGCCTTAATCTTTGCCTCAGGGTACTCAAAGTCAACCAGTTTGCCGGAGAAATAGTTATCATAGGCGCTCATGTCGAAATGGCCGTGACCGGAGAAGTTGAAGAGGATCACTTTCTTCTC
>CAYQVN010000139.1:4911-6005 GCA_964420895.1 uncultured Nitrospirota bacterium
CGGAGTCCGCCCGCATGGATGCCGGGAGGGACGAAGTCGTGTCCCAGGGTATGCATCTTGACGACCGGCGCCATGCGGGCCGTATCGCCGTAGTCGAAGGTGTAGGGCCCCTTGGTCAGGGTGGGGCAACTGGCTGGTTCGGCGCCTAAGAGACGAACCTTCTTGCCTGCTGCCTTGTCGGCGACGAAGGGGAAGGAGATCCCTGCGAAATTGGATCCGCCTCCCACGCAACCGATGACCACGTCGGGATATTCCCCGGCGATTTCCATCTGTTTCTTGGCCTCCAAGCCGAGGATGGTCTGGTGCATGCAGACATGGTTCAGGACGCTTCCCAAGGAGTAGTGGGCCTCGGGGTCGGTGGCGGCTTTCTCCACGGCTTCGCTGATGGCGATGCCGAGGGAGCCGGGATTGTCGGGGTCGGTTTCGAGGAGCTGCCGTCCATAATTGGTCTGGTCCGAGGGGCTGGCGAAGACCTTGGCGCCCCAGGTCTGGATCAGCGACCGCCGGTAGGGTTTCTGGTTGTAACTTACCTTGACCATGAAGACCTGTAGTTCGATGTCAAAGAAGTTGCAGGCCAAGGAGAGGGCCGATCCCCACTGACCCGCCCCGGTTTCGGTAACGATCCGTTTCGTCCCCTCTATCTTGTTGTAGTAGGCTTGTGGAATGGCTGTGTTCGGTTTGTGGCTTCCGGCAGGGGAGACACTCTCGTTCTTGAAATAGATATGTGCCGGCGTGCCGAGAACCTGCTCCAGCCGGGTGGCCCGGACCAGGGGCGACGGCCGCCAGAGGGCGTAGATCTCTCGCACTTCCTCGGGGATGTCGATCCACCGCTCGCCGCTTACCTCCTGGCCGATGATGCTCATCGGAAAGAGGGGGGTCAGATCGTCGGGTGTGACCGGTTGCAGCGTAGCCGGGTGGAGGACGGGCGTCGGCGGTCCCGGAAGGTCGGGGATGACGTTGTACCACTGGGTCGGTGCTTCGCTTGCTTTCAGGATGATCTGTTTTTCCATGGTCATACTCCTCCGGGAAGGTTGGGTCGAGTGACGCCGAAAAGTGCCCCCCGACAAAATCATTGATGCTGGATAAGAAGCAGT
>CAYQVN010000140.1:0-5971 GCA_964420895.1 uncultured Nitrospirota bacterium
AGCGGCTCTTTGCCCGGACCGGTTTTCATGCAGCATCCCTCAGGGCCATCACCGGTCAAGCGGGGGTCAATCTTGCGGCCGTGAATTATCACTTCGGTTCCAAAGAGGCCCTTTTGGAGGCGGTCTTTGAGCGACGTCTCCTTCCCCTCAATGCAATGCGCCGGCAAAGACTGGAGACCGTGCGGGAGACCGCGAAAAGAGAAGGCCGAAGACCCTCCGTAGAAGAGACCTTCAGAGCCTTCATCGAGCCGACCCTCCGATTCCGAGACGAAGGTGCTGGGGCCAGGGAGTTTATCGCTCTGATCGGCCGGACCCTCTCCGAGCCGAGTGAGACGGCCCGGAATATCTTCATCCAGCAGATGGAGCCCCTCTTCTGGCTACTCTTTGATACCCTGCATGATGCCCTGCCGAACCTGACGAGAGACCTCCTTTTCTGGAGGCTACAGTTTTCCATCGGTTCGATGAGTCACATCCTCCGTATGACCGGCAAATACCCCCCCCTCCCGAAGGAGTTCCGCTCCGAAGAGGATACCGGGGCTCTCACGGAAAGAATGGTCGCCTTTGTGGCTGCCGGAATGGAAGCGCCGTGAAATCCAAAATATCCCATCTCTTTATGGTACTCTTCATCTTCGGTTGTGCCCTCCACCGGCCGCAGCCCGTTCCCCTCCCCGTGACTCCTCCCGAATCCTATGGGGAGAAGGGGGAAGCAGGGCCACCCATGGAACGTTGGTGGGAGACCTTCGGCGATGAAAAGCTGAATCAATTGATGGAAGAGGCCTTTTCAAGGAATCTCGATATTGCCCAGGGGATGGCCCGCCTTGATGCAGCCCGGGCCGTACTCAAATCGACAGGTGCTGCTCGCCTGCCTGCTCTCAACGGTCAGGGGGAGTGGAGCCGGGAGGATACGCCGAGTTTCTTCGGGAACAATACAGGAAACAGTTACCGCTTCTCCCTTGCCGCGGCCTTTGAGGTCGATCTCTGGCGGAAAGAGGCGTCCCGCACCGCTGCCGCCGCTTTTGATGCTGAAGCCGCTGGAGAGGATATGAAAGCGCTCTATCTCACCCTCTCCGCAAATCTCGCCGATCTTTACTATCTGGCGGCGGAACAGAAAGAACAGCTCTATTTGACCGACCAGACGATTGAAGCCTTTGCCGAGACAGCCCTTCAGGTGGAGCGACGTTACGGGGAAGGACTTGTCCCCGCCCTCGATCTCTATCAGGCTCGGCAGAATCTGGCGGAGGCCCTGGCCCGCCGTCCCCTTTTTGAAAAGACACTGGCCGAGACGGAACATGCCCTCTCACTCCTCCTCGGCAGGTATCCCGAAGATGACATCGCGGATGTCGTCGTACTTCCGGAGATTCCAGCGGCCTTTCCCACCGGGCTGCCTTCGGAACTCCTCAGTCGGCGGCCCGATGTGGCGGCGGCCCTGGAGCGGGTGAAGGCCGGCGATGCCCGGACAGCTGCAGCCATCGCCGACCGGTTCCCCTCCATCAATCTTGCCGCAAACTACGGAAAATCGAGTCTTGCCTTCAGCACGGGGGATATCGCAGGGACCTTCTGGAAGTTGATTGCCGATGGGGCTGTACCGATCCTGGATGGAGGACGACGGCGAGCGGAAGTGGAGCGGAATCGTGCCCTTTTTCGAGAAAGCCTTGCCCGGTATCAGAAGACGGTGCTGACGGCCTTCCGCGAGGTGGAGGATGCCCTCGTCCGCAACAGGACCACGGAGGAGCGGATTGCAAGACTTCAGGAAAAGGTCAAGGCCAGTAATGCCACCCTCCGCCTTTCCCTCGACCGCTATCTTGGAGGGCTTTCCGATTATCTGCCGGTCCTGACGGCGCAGGCGACAAGCTTCAATTCCAAAAGCGAACTCCTTGACGCCCGGCGGCAGCTGATCTCCGACCGGATTACCCTGGCAAGGGCGTTGGGCGGGGAGTGGATGGAGGAATACATTAACAATCAACAATTCAAGACAATGAATTTGGAAAAGGATAAGAATCATGCCTCTTCGAGATAAGCTCTTCAAGGTCGCTCTTCCCCTGTTGATACTTCTCATCGGTTTTGCCTTGATGCGGGGCCTGATCGCTTCCCGGAAGGCGCCGGAAAAGAAGGAACACAGCAATCCCGGCCTCCTGGCGGAGGTCGTCACCGTGCATCCTGAAAATCGGCGGATCCAGGTCACCGGGACCGGGACGGTGCAGGCGCGGCGGGAGACATCGATTACGCCACAGGTAAGCGGACGGGTGATCAAGACGGACCCGAACTTTCTGGCCGGAGGTTTCTTCCGCCGGGGGGAGCTTCTCTTCCAAATTGAGGATGTTGATTATCGACTGGCTGTTGATCGGGCCCGGACGGCAGTGGCACAGGCGGAACTCGATCTGGCCCGGGAAGAGAGCAACGCCAGGATAGCCCGCGAAGAGTGGGAGAAGATCGATCTCCCCGGGGAAGAAGAACCGAACCCTCTGGTTCTCTATGTGCCGCAGCTTAAAAGGGCCCGGGCCGGTGTTGCCTCCGCCCGTGCGAGTCTGAAGCAGGCGGAACTCGATCTTTCCCGAACTCGAATTACGGCCCCCTTTAACTGCCGGATCCGCTCCGAGGAGGTTGATGTGGGGCAGGTTGTCCGTTCCGGGGAAAAGGCCGGACTTCTGGCCGGGACCGATGAGGCGGAAATCGTGGTGCCCCTCTCCCAGGAAGAACTTCGGTGGTTGACAATCCCCGGGCCCGGCTCGGAGCAGCCGGGGTCCAAAGCGACGGTCCGTCTTGCCAAAGGGAAAGATCACTTTTCCAGGGAAGGAAGGATCGTCCGTTCCCTGGGTGAAGTCGATCCCGAAGGGAGGATGGCCCGGGTGGTGGTCGCTGTGGACGACCCCTATCATTTGCAGGACCCTTCAGGTGGAAACGCTGCCGACCTTGATCTTGGGATGTTTGTTGAAGTGGCGATGCAGGGGAAGGTCCTTCCGGAGGTCTTCGTCCTGCCCCGGAAGACCCTCCGTGAAGGGGAGACGGTCTGGATCGTGGGTCCGGAGGAGAAACTGACGATCCGGAAGGTTGATGTGATCCGGCGGGAGCGTAATGAGGTGCTGATTCAAGAAGGTCTTCGCGACGGAGAGCGGGTGGTTCTGACGGCCCTTCCCGGTGCGGCCGAGGGGATGAAGCTGCGGCCTCGGGAGACGGGAGGTCCGTCATGAGAGGTGCCGTCCGGTGGATGACCCACAACCATGTGGCCGCCAATCTATTGATGATCGTCCTCGTTGCCGGGGGACTCATCCGCTTTCACTCAATCAAGCAGGAGGTCTTTCCCGAGATCAGTCTCGATACGATTCAGGTCTCCGTCGCCTACCCCGGTGCCGGTCCCGAAGAGGTGGAAGAGGGGATCATTCTCCAGATCGAGGAGAACCTGACCGGTGTGGAAGGGATCAAGGAGATCAAGTCGGTGGCCCGGGAGGGGGCCGGTGTGGTGAAGGCCGAGCTTTATCCCGGAGAAGATCCCGATCTGAAACTTCAGGAGATCAAAAGCGAGGTCGACCGCATCATTACCTTTCCTGAGGATGCGGAAAAGCCGGTCATCACGAAACTCCTCAACCGGATGGAGGTAATCTCCGTCGTCGTCTACGGTGATGCCTCGGAGCGAAGTCTCCGTGAACAGGCCGAGGCAATCCGGGAAGAGCTCCTCGACGACCCCCGGATCACCCAGGTCGATCTCTCCGGTGTCCGGCCCTATGAGATCTCCATCGAGATCCCTGAAGAGAACCTTCGCCGTTACAACCTGACCCTGGATCAGGTTGCACAGCGGGTCCGCCGGGCTTCCCTCGATCTGCCGGGGGGGACCATCAAAACGAAGGGCGCGGAGATTCTCCTTCGTACCAAAGAACGGCGCTACCGGGGGCCGGAATATGCCGACATCATCATTGTCACCCGGCCCGATGGGACCCGACTTCGCCTTGGCGACATTGCGACGGTCCGGGACTCCTTTGCCGAGACCGATCTTTCCGCCCGTTTTGACGGAAAGCCTGCGGCCATGGTCAAGGTCTTCCGCGTCAGCGACCAGAAACCGCTGAACATCTCCGATCTCGTCAAGGAATATGTTGAACGGAAAAAAGGGGAACTTCCCGACTCACTCCACATCGCTACCTGGAATGACACCTCGGAGCTCCTCCACAGCCGGATGAGCCTTTTGCAGAAAAATGCCACCATCGGTCTTATCCTGGTCATGATTATTCTCGGTCTCTTCCTGGAGATCCGCCTCGCCTTCTGGGTGATGCTCGGGATCCCCATCTCTTTTCTGGGGGCCATGATTGTTCTTCCCGCCTTCGATGTCTCCATCAACATGATCTCCCTCTTTGCCTTTATACTCGCCCTGGGGATCCTCGTCGATGACGCCATTGTCGTGGGAGAGAATATCTATGAGGAGCGGCAAAAGGGGAAGCCCTATCTGAAGGCTGCCGTCGACGGGGCGCTGGAGGTGGCCGTTCCCGTGGTCTTTTCCGTCCTGACGACCATTGCTGCATTCCTCCCCCTCGTCTTTGTGAGCGGGATGATCGGCAAGTTCATCCGGGTCATTCCCCTCGTCGTGATCTCACTCCTTGCGGTCTCCCTCATTGAATCTCTCTTCGTCCTTCCGGCCCATCTCGCCATGGGGGGGCCGAGACAGGCTCCCCGGGGACTCCTCGGCGGGGTCGACCGGATCCGGACCCGTTTCGGTGCACGCCTTGATGACTTTATCGACGGTCCCTATCGACGGTTTCTTTCGTTCTGTCTGAAAAATCGTTACACCACCCTTGCAACGGGAATCGTCCTTCTTTTCCTCACTGTGGGCGTGATCAAGGGGGGAATCCTGAAATTCCATTTCATGCCTGTTGTCGACGGTGACGTCATCACGGCATCTCTGAAAATGCCTCCAGGTACGCCGGTTGCGGAAACGGGGCGGGTGCAGAGGATCCTTGAAGAGAAGGCACTGGAGACGGTCGCCGAATACGACAAGACCCGCCCTGCTGGGGAGTCGATCCTTCGGGACGTCTACGCTGTTATCGGTGGGACCATGGTTGAGGCCGGCGGCATGGGGGCCCAGGCCGAGACACGGGCCCATATCTCCGATATGGCCCTGTTCCTGAAGCAAAGTGAAGACCGGGGGATCCCGGCCGTGGAAATCGCCAACCGATGGAGAGAGAAAGTCGGGGAGATCCCCGGCGTTGATTCGATTGTTTTCGCCTCCAACGTGGTCCGCATGGGGGCGAACATTGACATCCGGATCGCCCATGAGGACTTTGCTGTTCTCGAGGCGGTTTCCGACCGGATCAAGACGGCCCTGGCGGGCTATCCCGGGGTGGGAGACATTCAGGATACCTATTCCCGGGGGAAACAGGAGATGAAGATCCGTCTAAAACCCGAGGCTGAGACCCTGGGGATCACCGAGGAGGAGTTGGGGCGTCAGGTCCGTGCCGCCTTCTATGGTGCCGAGGCGCTCCGCTTCCAGCGGGGGAGAAATGAAGTCAAGGTCATGGTCCGCTATCCCGAGACCGACCGGAAGGACCTCTGGGACCTCGAGGCGATGCGGGTCCGGACCCCCGGCGGCGGGGAGATCCCCCTGGATCGGGCGGCCGATGTCAAGGAAGGGCGTGGTTTCTCCGAGATCAACCGGACCGACCGCAAGCGGGTGATCAACGTCACGGCGAGCGTCGACGACAAGGTGGCGAACGCCGAGGAGATTCTCACCGACATTAAGGCAGACCTTCTGCCTCAGCTGGCGGCCGACTACCCGGGATTGGTCTTCAATATGGAAGGAGAGGAAAAGGAGCGGATGGAGTCGATGGGGAGCATGGCCGAGGGGTTCCTCCTTGCCCTGATCGCGATGTTTGCGCTGCTGGCCATCCCCTTCCGGAGCTACAGCCAGCCGCTGCTCATCCTGGCGGCCAGCCCCCTCGGCCTGGTTGGCCGCCTCGCTGGGCACGTGCGCCTCTGGTGTGACCCGCCG
>CAYQVN010000141.1:0-5939 GCA_964420895.1 uncultured Nitrospirota bacterium
ATGAATCTCGATGAAACCGATGAAACCTAAGATAGTCTCCAGATACTTCTTCTGGAAATCAAAGGTTCCCGCCTCGGTCCCTTCGGCATACTCTCCGCCCCGGGCGTAGGCGATAAAAGCGGGCTTCCCGGTTACGAGTCCCGAATAACCTGTTTCCGGATCGAAGGAGAAGGTATAGGTTGGCTGAACAAGAAGATCGATATACTGTTTGAGGCGATAGGGGATTCCGAAATTCCACATGGGCACGGCAAAGACGTATTTGTCGGCGCTCTTGAATTCTTCGATGACGGCCTCGATGGATTTCCATGCCTTCAGCTCTTCGGGCGTGTGCTTTTTCCCGTGGAGGATCGTATATTTCGCCTGAACGGCCAAACCGTCAAAAGGGGGCAGATCCTTCCGGAAAAGGTCCAAGGTCATGATCTCGGCTCCGTCATGGCTTTCCCGAAAGGCCTCGACAAAGGCATCGGCCACCTGTACAGAATGGGACCGGACGGTCCTAGGGGATGCCTTGATATAGATCAGTTTATCCATTATATGCTCCTTTTCATCCGGTATTGATAAGGCATTCTTTTTTTTCTGTCTTCTATTTTATCCCGGCGGTCGGGCCTGTCAAGCGGTCGGAAGGAGACATGTGGTCAGTGACCTTCTTTGCCAATTTCTTGCCTTTTGAAGGGTTTTCCGGTAAGGTATGGCCCTCTTTATGGCAGAGAGCATGGGCCAACTGCCAGGGAACAGATAGCAGGAGGATGCATCATGAAAATTCCGGCGAAGAATGATCTGGCCTACCGATTCCTTACACCGGGGTGCACCGTTCTGGTGACATCGGCCTGGGAGAAGGCCGTCGATATCCTCACCGTCTCCTGGCAGACCCCCGTCAGCAAGGAGCCACCTCTGCTGGCGGTCTCCGTCGCTCAGGAACATCATTCCCACGGATTGATCAAAAAAAGCGGCGCCTTTGTGATCAACATCCCTACGGAGGATCTCCTTGCGGAGGTCATGTACTGTGGCACACGGTCGGGGAGGGATGTGGACAAGTTTTCCGAGACGAAACTGACTCCGGAGCCGGGAGAAAAGATCGAAGTGCCTCATATCAAGGAATGTGTTGCCTTCGTCGAATGCAGGACCGTTCAGGCCGTCGATGCCGGTGACCATACCCTCTTCATCGGGGAGGTCCAAAAGGCTGAAGTGGCCCGGGGAATCTTCGACGGGACTTGGAAAATGGGAGAGGCCGGAACGGAGTTTCTTATGCACCTGGGCGGTCCCCACTTTTTCCTCCCCGGACGCAAGATCCACTACGAGAAGAGTTAGAGGATGGAGCCCATGGGGGCGACTACGGAAAATTTTGTCACGACCCCGTCTCAGGAGGCTTTTCTAAGGCTTTCTGCAGAAGGGGAGGAGAAAAGGGTTGGGGGAAAACCACCTGCGGTCCCCCTCTTTTTGCGCTTCCCCCAGGGGAGACTCGACCCTCCCACGGTTTTTCACCGAATCCGGGAAGGAAAGGATTCCTTTCTCCTTGAATCAGTCAAGGGGATCGAGCGGATCGGACGCTATTCGATTGTCGGCACCCGCCCCTTTCGTGTCTTTTCCAGCAAGGGGAAGGAAATCCGGATTCGGGAAGGGATCTATGAGCGGAAGATCGAGGGGAACCCCTTTACTGTACTGAAGCAGCTCATGGAGGAGACCCCCGTGGTCCGGGTGGATGATGCCCCTTCCTTCAGTGGCGGTGCCGTGGGGTTGATCGGTTATGACGCAGTCCACTTCTTTGAAGAACTTCCCCGGTCGGCCGTCGATGATCTGGCAATCCCCGATCTTTGTTTTCTTTTCGTCGATACCTGTGTGATCTTTGACCATGTGGAAAAAGAAGTAATCCTGGTCCATATCCCCCTCCTGCGCCATGCACCACCGGAGACCTCTGCTCGGATCCGCGCCTACGAGGAAGGGGTGGACCGACTGAAGGGGCTTTACCGGAGGATCATGGGGGGCGAGGAACTGCCGGGGGTGAAGCGCAAAGGAGTCGCACGGTCCCTCCCGGTTACTCCGAATATGGCCCAAGAGGATTACATGGAGATGGTCCGGCGAGCCAAAGCCTATATCAAGGCGGGGGATATCTTCCAAGCCAATCTTTCCCAACGCCTCACTGCCGAAATCGGAGAGATCGATCCCTTCCGGCTCTACCGGGTCCTTCGGGAGATTAACCCCTCTCCCTTTGCCGCCTTTCTCGATTGCGAGGAGTTCCAGATCGTCAGTTCATCGCCGGAACGGTTGATGCTTTTAAAGGATGGGGTAGTGGAGACCCGCCCCATTGCCGGGACCCGGCCGCGGGGGAAAGACTTGGCCGGCGACCAGGCCATGAGCGCCGAGTTGATTACCAACGACAAGGAACGGGCCGAACATATTATGCTCATCGACCTGGAGCGGAACGACATCGGTCGCGTCTGCGACTATGGCTCCGTGCAGGTCGATGAACTGATGGTCTTAGAGGAGTATTCTCACGTCATCCATATTGTCTCCAACGTCCGGGGCAACCTCCATGCCGGAAAGGACCTCTTTGACCTTATCCGGGCGACCTTCCCCGGCGGGACGATCACGGGGGTTCCCAAGGTGCGGTGTATGGAGATCATCGACGAACTGGAACCGGTCCAGCGGGGTCCTTACACCGGGTCGATCGGCTGGCTCGGATTCAACGGAGACATGGACCTGAATATCATTATCCGGACCTTCGTCATACAGAACGGTCGTGCCCATGTCCAGGTCGGTGCGGGCATCGTGGCCGACTCCGACCCGGAACGGGAATACTACGAAACCCTCCACAAGGCGAATGCCCTGCTGCAAACCCTCGAATCGATCTAACAGACGAGATTACTCCTGCACCTTGGCGATCTGGATGTTGGTACCTCCCGTCTCCTTGTCTTCCGTCAGAGCGATATGAATGGTAGGCGGTTCATTCTCAAGTATAATGTTGACCATCCGGGCATTTCCCATGTTCATCTCGCTGATGGTCGGATTCTTCGCCTGGAGTTTATCTTTATAGAAAGCGAGAACATCGTCGATGGTATCCCCGGAGTGAAACTGGGTTGACATCACCCCCTGCAGGGTCTCTCCGCTCTCCATGTTCAGCGAGAGGTCTTCCTTTTTCTCCGCTCCCGGATAGACCGGGACGCCGAGATCTGCCGGGACCGCCCCTTCACCTTTCTTCAAGGTCAGGGTTCCTTCTTCGGTGGTGACCTTCATCTCCTGGGGTTCTATTGCCTCCGACGGAACCATCTCGGTTTTTTCTTCCACCGGTTCCACGGCCGCCCTTTCAACTTTCTCAGGCTGCGGAGGTGTGACTTCCGTCTGTGTTTCCTCCTTGCTGCAGGCGGAGAAAAAAAGCAGAGTGCAAAGGGCGGTAAAAAGAATTACAGTTTTCATGGTTCCTCCTTATGGATGTGTTCTTCCAACAGCTTTTTGATTACGGACATCTCCCATTCTTTCCGGTAGGTCAGTCGATCGAGGGTCTCCTTCTCCCGGTACTGGTCCTGGTTGAGGCCGGTTCTCCCCTGAAGTTCCTGTCGCCGTTTTTCGATGCCGGCAAGATCTCCCTTAAGCCGTGCTGCTTCCTCCTTCAGTTCATCAGGTGTCTTCTCATTCCACTGTTTTGCGTGGATCAGCGCCGCCTCTTGTTGCTGTGCCTCCTCGAGCAGGGTTGGGGAAAGCGCCCCGCCGAAGCTGCCGGAAGGAAGCAGAAGGAAGAGAAAAAGTAAGGAGAGTGTGAAACGCCAGAGCATGATTAATCTTTCTAAACAATCTGCACCGTGACGCCATGTTCTTCGACGCCATTGTTCCCGTAGCCGAGCACGTTCCACGATGCCTCCATCGGCTGCCGGTTCCCGGCACTGTCGACGGCCCGGGCCAATAGGGTATATGCACCCGGTCGATCGGCGTTCCAGATGTACTGCCACTGCCGCCAGGCGAAGGGTTCGTTGGGACCGATAAACTCCGCTTCCGACCAGCTCTTGCCCCCGTTCGTAGAGACCTCGACCCTGTCGATGGTATCCTCCCCGGCATAGGCGGCGCCCAGGATGGTTACGGCCCCCTGCGGGAGGGACTCTCCCTCTTCCGGTTGCGTAATAATTGCCTTGATCGGTATCCGGGTCACCACTGTTCCTGACGCGGGTTCTTCTCCCGTTTGAAAAATCCGGTAGACCTTGTCCATATAGAACCCTTCCAGGGGACTATCGAGGACAGTGATCCGGGAGAGCCACTTCACGCAGTTGGCCCCCGTCCAGCCTAGGGCCAGGGCCCGGAGGGGAAAACCATGTTTCAGGGGGAGAGGGTCGCCGTTCATCTCATAGGCCAGCAGCGTTGAGTCCATTGCCTTTTTAAGGGGGATGCTTCGGGTGAACTTGATGCCGGCCGAACCGAGCGGGCGGTCGAGGCCTTCAAATGCGACGTGAACCGCCTTCTTCGTTGCGGCTGCTTTTGAAAGAAGATCCCTGAGCCAGACACCGCTCCATACGGCGTTTCCCACGCCTCCAATCGTCCAGGGATTTCCCTTGGCCTTTGTTTTTAACAGGGAGCGGCCGTTTCCCGAACACTCCAGGGTGTTCGAAACGATCGCCTTCGGCATTCGAAGGATCTCGTCGAAGGTGAGGGAGAGAGGGTGTTCCACTTCACCTTCGATGGAAAGTTTCCAGTCCGACAGGGCGACAGGAGTTTCCATGATCGCCCCCTGGTTTCGGTCGAAGAAAACGGAATTGGCGGTGATCCAGGAACGAAGATGCCCGTTCGGAGTCTCTGCATTCAGGGGGCTTTCCGACATGATGCGCATCGGTTCATCCATGGCTGGCCCTCCGGAAAAGGGGATAAAATCGGATCGTTGGATCAGGATGAATGTATCTCGAAAGGACGGATCCTGTCAAGTATGGAACCCTTTCTCACTTGACGATAAGCCGGTTCTCCGTTAAGAAAAGAGAGACCGGGATCACTCCCCGGCAAGGAGGTCTGGATGGAAGAAAAAGAGCCCTTTGAGGATGCCCTGGAATACCTCATCGGCGATGAGCTCGATCTACACACCTTTCAGGCGAAAGACGTGAAATCGGTGGTGGAGGAATATCTCTACCAGTGCCGGAAGAAGGGATTGAAGGATGTCCGGATTGTTCACGGGAAGGGGATCGGCACGCAGCGAAAAATCGTTCAGACACTCCTTGCAAAGAGTCCGGAGGTTCTCTCTTTCCGAGACGCTCCACCGGAGTTGGGGGGATGGGGGGCGACGCTGGTGCGGATTCGGATCGATTGAAGAGGAAGGGAATCGTTATGGAGAAAAGGATCGGAAAATCAAAACTTACCCTCGTCCAGGGGGACATCACAAAGGCTGATACGGAAGCGATTGTCAACGCCGCCAACTCTTCCCTCATGGGCGGCGGGGGTGTCGACGGGGCGATCCATCGGGCCGGCGGCCCCGCCATTCTGAAGGAATGCAAAGAGATCGTTGCGAAACAGGGGCGCTGCCCCACGGGGGAGGCGGTCGTCACCACAGGGGGAAACCTCCCGGCAAAGTATGTGATCCACACGGTGGGACCGGTCTGGTCCGGGGGGGCTCGAAAGGAAGGGGAGCTCCTTGCCAATGCCTACCGGAACAGTCTTGCCATTGCCGAGGCCAAGGGGCTCTCTTCGGTCTCTTTCCCCTCCATCAGCACCGGCGCATACCGTTTTCCTATTGAAAAGGCCGCCCGGATTGCACTGACCACGGTAAGGGATTTTCTGAAAGAGCACGAGATGGAGGAGGTCCGATTTGTTCTCTTCTCGGAGAGGGACCTGGTTGTCTATGTGGAGGCGCTAAAGGAGGTTGCGGGAGAGTAGTGTGGTAATGATAGTCAAAGGCGAAAAGCAATTGACCACGGAGCACAGAGAAAATCAAATCGTGTCAAAGAGAAAGTCAAAGTCAAAAGCATTTGACC
>CAYQVN010000142.1:0-3416 GCA_964420895.1 uncultured Nitrospirota bacterium
AAAAGCATTCACCATGAAGGACATGAAGGAAGTGAAGAAGAACAACAATTATGTCCAAGTCAACATCAAAAAGCATTTGACCACGGGGAACACGGGGAGATAGATGAGGCACAAAGGGGCAGGGAATTTCTCTTGCTCATAATCTTCATCATAATCTTAATCCATTCTTTCAAGACCATCAGATTAAGATTAAGAGTATGATTACGATGAAGAATGGTTCCCCTCCGGGATGAGGGGGGAGTTGGTTTCAGGCTGAAAGCTGCTTTAAAGGTCGGAGATGTCCTTTCTCACCTGATAGCGAATCTGCCGTTTCTTCATCCACCGTACGGCGAGAAGATCCATGAAAGAGCGGAAGAGGCGGTTCCGGATATTGTATTTTGAGAGACCGAATTTGCGGGGGTGATGACCGACTTTGACCTCGACGGCCCGGTACCCTTCCATCTTGAAGAGGGTGGGGAGAAAGCGGTGCATGCCGTGATAGAGCTTGATCTTCTCAAAACAGACCCTTTTATAGGCCTTGAGGGAGCAGCCGGTGTCGTGGATCTCCTCGTCGCTCAAGGTGTTCCGAACGGTGTTGGCGATCTTTGATGAGATCTTCCGGATCCAGGGGTCGTTCCGCTCCGCCCGCCATCCGCAGACGATATCGTATTCGGGCATCTTTTCCAGGAGAAGAGGGATGTCCCGGGGACTGTTCTGGAGATCGGCATCGAGGGTGACGATGACCTCTCCCCGGGCGGCACGAAAGCCTGCATCCATGGCGGCCGTCTGTCCGGCATTCTCCTGAAAACTCAGAATCCGGATGGCGGGGTTTCTCTTTCGAGCCTCAACGAGCTGCTCCAGGCTTTTATCGCGGCTTCCATCGTCGACAAAGAGGATTTCATAGCTTTTGCCGAGAGGCTTGAGGGATTCCTCCAGTTCGGAGACGAGGATCGGAACGTTTTCTTCCTCGTTATAGACAGGGATGACGATGGAGAGTTCGAGAGGATTCATTCAGGCGACCCTTTCACCTTGCAGGGAGAGCTTGCCCGCCCTTCCCGGGATTTCCCCGTATTCGACACGGCAGCAGGGGACCTTGTCCTCCGGTAGGGATCGGGCCACATCCGTGAGGCAGAGTGTCGTGCGCTTGTCTGCGATGCCCTCGAGAATCTTGCGGAAGGCCTCACGTTTCCCCTGCCCTTCCGTTTCAGCATGGATTGTCATGATGTGCAACCCTTCCTGATGGAGTCGGGTAAGATAATATTGTGCAATCTCATCGTCCGTTTCCACCTCCCGCCCGAGGATCTCGTCTATCGTGGGCAGTGTTGTCGGAATCTGGAGTGTGGTGAAGGTCCTTTCTCCCAGAACGGGGAGGAAAGGAGCGCTCCCCCGCATGTCGCTGCAATAGTCAAGACCTGCTTCTTCCTGTACGATGAGGCTTGCCGGACTTGTAATCCAGCCCGGTGCGGCGCAGCTTTTCGCCTCTTCCCCCAAAACCTTCCGGTAGGCAGACCGGGCGCGGTCGAATTCCGCCGCCACGGCTTCATGATCCATCTTGTGAAGACGGTCCTGCCACTTCGCGTGGTTCCAGCAGTGAATGCCCACTTCATGCCCCTCTTCGGCAATGGAGCGGATTGTCCCCGGCAGTGAGGCCGCCATCTTCGGTCCCGGCAGGAGGGTGCCGTAAAGGAGGGTCTTGTATCCGTACATGGAGGCCGCCCGGGTCCGGAACATTTTCTGCAAAAAACCTTTTCTGAAAATCCGGAAGATCGCCCGTCCCGAGTGATCCGGTCCGAGGGAAACGAAAAAGGTCCCATGAATCCCGAACTCCCGAAACAGTTTGAGCAGAACAGGGACTCCTTCCTTGAGACCCTTGAAGGTGTCCACATCGACCTTGAATGCGATTCCCTCCCCGGGTGAGGATTTCATTTTAGCGTGACTCCTTGCTTGCCTGCGACGAGTAAGAATCGTTCCCCGTCATCCTTTTTAAAGGGGGATGAGTTCTCCTCGATGAGGGTGAGAAAATGGTCCCCTCCTCCGAGCTCGCTGAAATTCTTTTTTTCCACGATAAGTCGATTGTCGGGGATTTCAAGAAAACGTCTTGCCTCCTCCGCCTCCTCGATCCGGCGAATGGGAATCTCATCGAGATAAAAATAGAGATTCCCCTGCCGCCATTGATGGAGGACAGCCAGGCGCTCCCGGGGGATCTCCATGGCGTTCACTTCTGCGCAGAAGGGGCGAAGCCCCCGGTAGGTCTCCATTTCCGGGACCAGGACCTCATTATAATAGATCTCCACCGCACCGATGACAAGGAGAAAGAGGACGACGGCCATCCAGCCTTTTCGCCGGGTGAAAAGAACCGTTCCTGCCAGTACTCCTGCCGCCGCGAGGAGCGCAGCCACCCCATACAGATGGAGGGGAAAAACTTCATAGGGCCGAAGGAAGTCGGGACGGAAGAAGAGCAGGGCCGCGGCGGTGGTAAAAATCAGGGCAAGCAGTCCTCCCGGCAGAATGACCTCAAGGTAAAGCGGTCCTCCTTTTTCCCGTTGTACCGTCAGATCAGACCACATCTTCCCCACGAAAAGGGCGGCGGCTGGAAAGAGGGGGAGGAGATAATAGCTCCGCCGTGAACCGGAGAGGGTGAAGAAGAGAAAGAGGGCGCCGAAATAGAGCAGGAGAAAATGGTCCTCTTTTTTCTTCTCCCCGTTAAGGAAAAAGTGCCGGAGCGCCCCCGGTAGAAAGAGCGCCCAGGGGGCGAAGACCAGGAAGATCTCGTAAAAATAGAAATAGATCGGTTCCTGGTGGTCAAAGGGAGCGAAAAAGCGGACGACGTTCTCCTTGAAAACGAGGGCCAGAGAGCGGCCGGCCCCCTCTTCGCTGGGATCAATGAGAAAGGGGAGGAAGTAGATCAGAAGGGCAATCAATCCGGCCGGGAGGAGATGACGGTTCAAGATCCGGCCCCATCTTTTCCGGATCGCAATATAGGGCACAATCACGACCAGGGGAAGGGCAAAGCCGAGGAGCCCTTTGGTGAGCGAATTGGCCGCCATGGAAAGGAAAAAGAGATAGAACCAGAAAGGATGCGTGCTCTCTTCATGATAGAGAAAAAAGAGAAGCGATAGGAGAACGCCCGTCATGGTGATCACATCGGCCGAGGCCGCCCGCCCCCAGTAGACCAGGTAGAAGGAGGTCGCGAGGAGAAAGGCGGAGATCAGGGCCGTTGTCGGATCATAGAGCCGTCTCCCTAAGAGGTAGAGGAGGAATACCGCCGCCAGTGCCGCCAGTGCCGAGGGGAGCCGCGCCGTCAGTTCTGTCACCTCTCCCCCGGTGATGGGGGTCAGGACCGTGATCATGTAGTAGGAAAGGAGCGGCTTGTCCCGGTAGGGGGTCCCGTTGATCCGGGAGACCCTGTAGTCGGAATTCTCCTGCATCTCCCGGGC
>CAYQVN010000142.1:3516-5919 GCA_964420895.1 uncultured Nitrospirota bacterium
TCAGATCGACCTGCGGCTCCCAACCGAGCAGTTCCTTCGCCTTGGCAATGGAGGGGACCCGGGTGAGGATATCCTCATATCCCTTGCCGTAGTATTCTCCGGAGCTGACCTCGATGATCTCCGTTGCCTCGGCCTTTTCCCGGTATTCGGGATATTCCATCACCATCTTCCGGAGCAGGACGGCCAGGTCCCGGATGGTAAGGTCGTTGGCGGGGTTGCCGATATTGAAGATCTCCTTCTGACAGACATTCCCTTTGTTCTCAATGACCTTCATGAGGCAGTCGATACCGTCATCGATGTAGGTAAAAGAACGGCTCTGTTTGCCGCCATCGACCAGTTTGATCGGTTCTCCCGCCAGGATGTTGGCCAGGAACTGGGTCAGAACCCGGGAGCTTCCCTCCTTGCCGACGGTGATCCGGTCGAGCTTCGGTCCAATCCAGTTGAAAGGGCGGATCAGGGTAAACTGAAGACCGTCTCTGCCGTAGGCCCAGATCACCCGGTCCATGAGCTGCTTACTGCAACTGTAGATCCATCGTTCCTTGTGAATCGGTCCAAGGACCAGCCGGCTTGACTCGGGATCAAATTCGGTATCAGCGCACATCCCGTAGACTTCGGAGGTGGAGGGAAAGATGACCCGTTTTTTGTACTTCACGCACTGCCGGACGATGCGGAGGTTCTCTTCGAAGTCAAGTTCAAAGACGGAAAGAGGGTCCTTCACATAGGAGGCTGGGGTGGCGATGGCCACCAGGGGAAGGACCACGTCGCACTTCTTGATGTGGTATTCGATCCATTCCTTGTTAATGGAGATGTCCCCTTCGACAAAATGAAAACGGGGATTGTCGATGGAATGTTCCAGTTTGTCGACAGCCATGTCCATGCCGAAGACCTCCCAGTCGGTGATCTCCATGATCCGCCGAGTTAAACTGTTGCCGATGAAACCGTTGACGCCGAGAATGAGTACTTTCATTATGTTGCTCCTTATAGAGTTCCTGTAGCGTCACCCTTGAGGGGTGACGGCCGTGTATCTTCCCTGTCGGTCGTCCCGGATGAACCGGGACACCATCCGCCGGGGGTAAACCCCGTCGCTACACTGCATCGTCCTTTGTCCTCTTGCCATTCTGATTTCTTGTGGTCCATTATCCTTACTCTTAATTAATCTTAAACTGATGTTTCTGAAAACATGGATTAAGATTATGATGAAGATTAAGAGAAAGAAAACCCTTACAATCGGGTCCCTTTTCTCAGGTCATGCCTTGCTGCGAAGCCCCCCCCCTCCATCTCCTCCTCTCCTTCTTCCTGCACCCGGAGCAGAATGAGGGCCCCCGACCCTGCAGCCACGGTGAACGGGGAGGTGGAGAGGATCTCCCCCGGCCTGCCGGAAAACGCCTCATCGATACGGCTTTGCCAGACCAGAAGTCTCTTTCCTTCCCTTTCGGTGAAGGCCCCCGGATAGGGATGGGTCACGGCCCGTACGAGGTTGTGAAGGTCTCCGGCAGGCTGTCGCCAGTCGATCCGTCCGTCCTCGGGCCTCCGGCCGCCGAAATAGGTGGCTTGCGATGCATCCTGGGGAATCCGGGGCGCCTTGCCGGCGATAATCTCCGGCAGGAGTTCCCGGAAGAGTTCCACCCCTGCTTCATTGATCTTACCCATCAGGGTTACAGCCGTATCCTCTCCGGTGATGGCCACTTTCTTCTGTCCCACCATGTCCCCGGCGTCCGCGGCCTTCACCATATAATGCAGGGTTACGCCTGTTTCGGTCTCACCGTTGACGATCACCCAGTTGACAGGACAACGGCCACGGTACTTCGGTAATAACGATCCGTGCAGGTTCATCGCCCCCCGGGGAGGGATCGAAAGGAGCGCTTCAGGGATCATGTGGCGGTAATAAAAGGAAAAGATAATCTCCGGATTCAGGGAGTCGATCCAGTTGACGAACCAGGGGGTGGAAAGCTCCGACGCCGTCGGTGTCCGGACGAGAATGTCATGCTTACGGGCCAGGGCGAAGGGGGTGCGAAAATAGATCTCCTCTTTCGGGTCGTCCTCGTGGGTGATGAGTGCGGCCACCTCCACCCCGGCATCGATGAGGAGCTGCAGGCAGTCATGGCCAAGGTTGTGGTATCCGAACACGAGGGCCCGCATTTCTTATTCCTCCACCCCGTAAGTTTTCCGGATCACGAAGCGGGGTCTCTCCCGCACCTCCTGGTAGATCCGTCCCACATATTCGCCCAAGATTCCCACGCCGAACATGAGAATCCCTACCATGAAGAAGAGGATGTCGAACAAGGTGAAGAGTCCTTCCGCCTCGGGGCCGACGATCAGCCGGCGGAAAGCGAGAAAGACGCCGAAGGCGAAGCTGAACAGGGCGATGAGAAACCCTAAGACGGTGAAGATCTGAAGGGGGAC
>CAYQVN010000143.1:0-1638 GCA_964420895.1 uncultured Nitrospirota bacterium
CCTTTCGGTGTGATCGGGCAAGAAGAGACGTCCCGTAGTGCCATGGAAGCCGCTGACATTGTTGTTCATCATGTCCACCATGCCCTTGATCTCCTGCTGAAACCGATGAGACTGCTGGCCACGTTACGATGGTAGGAAATCCGAAGGACCGGAAGGACGGAGGCTTCTCTTCCGATTCAGCCCGTTTCTGCTTTTGTAACTTTTTCGTAATGTGATACTCTGCCGCAACAGATTTCCATCAGGGAGGTATTCTTGCAAGCCTTTCTTTCAACGGTGAGCGGTTTCGTCTGGGGCCCCGTGACCATTGTTCTCCTCGTCGGGACGGGGATCCTCATCACCCTTTTGGTCCGCGGGATTCAGACACGCAAATTCATCTACGCCTGGCAACTCATTTCCGGCAAATTTGATAATCCTGAAGATGAGGGCGAGATTACCCATTTTCAGGCCCTCAGTGCGGCCCTGTCCGCCACAATTGGGACAGGCAACATTGCCGGTGTCGGGACGGCCGTGGCCCTCGGTGGACCCGGGGCGATCTTCTGGATGTGGGTGACGGCCCTCCTCGGAATGGGCCTCAAGTATGGAGAATGTCTCCTTTCACTGCGGTACCGGGTGATCCATGAGAATGGAACTGTCGGCGCCGGGCCCATGTACTATCTGGAGCGAGGTCTGGGGCAGAAGTGGCTGGGGATTCTCTTCGCCCTCTTTGCGACGATCGCCTCCTTCGGGATCGGGAACATGGTCCAGGCCAATTCCGTGGCGGAGCCGGTTCAGACCTATTTCCATGTTCCCAAGATCGTTACCGGCCTTGTCATCGGAGGGCTGGTTTTTGCAGTGATCGTCGGTGGAATCAAACGGATCGGGCAGGTGGCCAGTCGCCTCGTGCCTTTCATGTCCGTGTTTTATGTTGTGGGTGCTCTCGTTGTGATCTTTCGCCATTTCGGCGGGATTCCCGCTGCCATGGCCCAGATCGTATCCGACGCCTTTACCGGGACGGCGGCTACAGGCGGGTTTGCCGGTTCCGCCGTGGCACAGGCGATTCGCTTCGGCGTCGCCCGGGGGGTCTTCTCAAACGAGGCGGGACTGGGAAGCGCACCGATCGCCCATGGCGCAGCTCAGACGAAGGAACCGGTCCGGGAGGGACTGGTCGCCATGCTCGGTCCCTTTATCGATACCCTTGTCATCTGTACCATGACGGGCCTGGTGATTATCCTCACCGATGCCTACAAAGAAGGGTTGACCGGCGCCGATCTGACGGCAAAGGCCTTCAATCTCGGGATGCCCGGTCCCGGAGGCTACATCGTTGCGATTGGTCTCATCTTCTTCGCCTTTTCCACAGCGATCAGCTGGTCCTATTACGGTGACCGCTGTGTCGATTATCTCTTCGGCGAAAAATATGTCATGCCTTATCGCGTCCTCTACTGCATGCTCCTTCCCGTCGGTGCCTATGTCCAACTGGAACTGGTCTGGACGATTTCCGATATCGGCAATGCCCTGATGGCCTGGCCGAACCTGGTGGGGTTGATCTTTTTGAGTCCCGTGATTGTCCGGAGTACCCGGGACTATTTTTCCGACCCGGCCCGCTTTTCCCCCCCGAAAGAATCTGCATTATCCTGATAAATATTCTCCCGACAATTGACA
>CAYQVN010000143.1:1738-5918 GCA_964420895.1 uncultured Nitrospirota bacterium
TGCATTCCGGGTGCCGGGCCGAAATCCAGTGAGGTCTGATGGTGTTGAAAAAAAAGACAATCCTGATCGTCGGGTTGTTGATGCTCCTCGGTGCAGACGGTTTCTTTGCCCGGGGTGAAACACCGATGATAACGATCGATGATTTCGAGTCCGGTCTTGCCTCCCCCTGGGAAGAAAAAAAGTTTCATGGAGCCACCCATTACGAAATCGTTGCAATGGATGGCGATCATTGCCTCAAGGCCGAAAGTCATGGTTCCGCCTCCGGACTGATTTACCGGATTCGTTACAATCCGAAGGAATATCCGATCCTCTCGTGGCGGTGGAAGGTTGACGGAACCCTCCCTTCGGGGGATGCCATGAAAAAGGATGGAGATGACTATGCGGCGCGGGTCTATGTGGTCTTTCCCCATTGGATTCCGATGCGGACCCGCAGCATCAACTACATCTGGGCCAATCGACTTCCCCGCGGGACGGAAGTTCCCAACACCTTCTATTCCCGTGCCAGGATGATCGCCCTTCGAAGCGGGGATGGGGAAGCGGGGGTCTGGTGCAGTGAATCACGGAATGTCCTGGAGGATTACCGACGAATTTTCGGTGACGATCCGGGTACGGTCGGCGCTATTGCGATCATGACCGATACGGATAACACGGGAGAGATTGCTACGGCTTACTATGATGATCTTCAGATTGCGGCACCCCTTCAATATTGACGGGAGTCGCTGAAGGGACATCGTCTTTTTCCTGTACCGGGGTCTCAAGGACGGTTTTCAGGACCTCAGATAATTTCTGCGTCGCATAGGGTTTCACCATGATGCCGGAGAAACCGTGGCTGTGGTAATCCGCCATCAGTTGGTCCTGGGAATATCCGCTGGAGACAATGACTTTGGCTTCGGGATCGATCTTTAGCAATTCCCGGACGGTCTCCTTGCCGCCCATGCCGCCGGGAATGGTAAGGTCCATGATCACGGCCCGATAGGGGCTGCCGGCGTGCAGGGCCTTTTCGTAGTATTCGAGGGCTTCCTTTCCATCGCTGACGCCGTCCGCCTGATAGCCCAGTTTTTCCAGCATACGGCTTAAAGCCTTTCGGATCAGTGATTCGTCATCCATAACCAGGATCCGTCCCGAACCGACGGCGAGATTTCCCTGACCCGGCCGGGTCGGTCGGTCCCCCTTCATAGAGGCCGGAAGGAAGATCGTAAAGGTCGTTCCTTTTGAGGGCTCCGATGAGACGTTGATTGTGCCGCCATGTTTCTGTATGATGGAATAGGTGGAGCTGAGACCGAGACCCGATCCTTCGTCCTTGGTTGTAAAGTAGGGATCGAAGATCCGGACAAGATCGTCCCGGTCGATCCCGCATCCCTGGTCCTTGAAGGTGACTCGGACATAGTTTCCTTCCACCAGTCCGTTTTGTTCCCCCCCACGGAGATGCATGTTCTCCCCGCGGATTTCGATGACTCCTCCCTTCGGCATGGCATGGTCGGCATTGATGATCAGGTTCTGGATGACCTGCCCGATCTGCCCCTCGTCTGCTTCAACAATCCAGAGGTCCTCGGGCAAATGGTAAGCACATTTCACGTTGGAGCCGCTTAAGACAAAATCGGCAGTCTCCGTGATAACCTTGCTGATGGGGAGAGTGGTCTTCACCGGTTTCCCACCTTTTGAGAAGGTCAGCAGCTGGTGGGTCAGGGCTTTTGCCCGAGTAGCGGCCTTGTCCGCCTCGTTCAGTGTCGACTCCTGAGGACTTCCGGGAAGGGCGTCGAGGGCTGCCAGGGAGATGTTCCCCTGGATCCCCGTAAGCAGATTATTGAAGTCGTGGGCGATTCCTCCGGCCAGGACGCCCAGGGACTCCAGTTTGGCCGATTTGATCAGCTCTTCTTCCAGCCGTTTCCGTTCGTCGAATTCTTTCTGCAGTTTCAGGTGTGCTTCCCGGAGCTCCGCCGTCCGGGCCTCTACCAGTTCGGCCAGATGTTCCTCCTGTTTTCTCAGTTCTTCTTCTGCGACTTTCCGTGTCTGGATCTCCTGTTGCAACTCCTCGTTGTAACGTTCCGCCTGCTCCTTGGCTTCTGCATGGACTGCGATGAGATCGTTGTTCTTCAGACGGAGGGTAACATTATTTACGGTTGTCCGGTTATAACGTTTTGCCGTACCCCACATAAGGACAGCAAAAAGGACGATCATCCCTCCCATGGAGAGATGAAATTCATCCCCCAGGACAAAAAAACGGAGGGCCAACGGCGTCAGTGCCGGCAGACTGAAGGAGAGAAACACCGGCATGAGTGCGGAAAAGGCGCCCGCCGCACCGGCCACCATGCCGCCCAGGACAAAGGCCAGGAAGGTCTGATGTGCAATGGAGTCAGCTGGAAATAGAAAGAGCGCCGTAGATCCCCAGAGGGTTCCTGAGAGGGTGGCGCCGATCATCAGGAGCCTCCCACGCAAAGGGAGGGAATCGGGGCTGGAGAGGAAGGGAAGTTGCTGATATAATTTCGGGTGCCGCAGAATCGTAAGGCCCATGAGAAGGAAAAACCAGAACAAAAGCCCGGTATGGGGCGCTACATTCCAGAAGAGGATCGTGAGAATAGAGCCGTTGATGACGGTGGCCAGCAAGCCAAGGGAGGAGACCTTTTCAATCTGTTCCACCTGTTCCGCGTAGAGGCGCTCTTTTAGACCGGGAGTGGATGGATGTGAGTTTAGATGCTTTCCCGTATCCATAACGCAAGTAGTAGGCAGTCGAACTGCCGCTATCCTTTTTCCGTAGAACGATCCCCTGGTTTGGAAATGTCAATAATTACTACTATACAATAAACACACTTAAAGTGAAATAATTTTATCCTTTTCAATTTTTCGGCGCCATCCCTTTTTCTCTCAGTTCTTCGATGGCTTCCTCTGTTTTGTCGATCCTTTCGACTCCCATCCCGGCAAGAATGGAGGGGGACTTCGTGAACTGAATCTCCCGGTATTCCACGATCTGAACCCGGTTGCCCCAGGGGTCCAGAAAATCGAGGAAACTTCCCGGCAGGATTGCAATCCCGAGGGCTTCCAGGCGGGTCTTGACCATTGCAGCGTCATCCACAACGAGGCCGAAGTGCCGGGCATGGTCCGGCTCCTGCATCCGTTTTTCCGCCAATGCAATAAACTGATCACCCAGGTCGATGAAGGCCATCCTTTCGTGCCGACCTCGAAGTTGGAACTGAAATATATTTCCGTAAAATTCCAAGGCTTCGTCGACGTCATCGACTTCCAGGGCGATATGATTGATGCCTACCAGCATGGCCTTCCCCGTCTGTTCTTCCGGCGAGGTTTGATTTTGATTTTGCATGATTGATTCTCCCTTCGTCTATTGCCCCTCCTGCCATCATGCTAAAGGCGATTCCCCGTTCTGTCAAATCTCTGCAAAGATCCGGCGATTGACAGTCTGACCCCCCGGCGATAGAGTTAAAACATGAAGTTGTTGTATCTTAGAAAAGGAGTCTTTCATGAAACTCAATGAACAGATCCAGTCCCTGATTGAGGGCTTTAAAATCGAGGAAAGAGTCCTTGCACTTCTGGGGGAGGAGATGGCCCGTCTCGAATCGGAAGGGGTTGCGCCGGGACGTAAGGTGGGTGAAAAGGCGCCCGGATTTCGCCTTCCAGATGCCACAGGTCGTGAGGTTTCTCTCCTTGCACACCTGAAGGAGGGGCCGGTAGTTCTCTCTTTCTACCGTGGGGAATGGTGCCCGTTCTGCAACCTGGAGATTAAGACACTCCAGGATTATTTGCCGAAGATCCGGGAGTTGGGTGCAACTCTCATTGCCATCAGCCCCCAGAAGCCGGACCAGGCCTTGACGTTGACGGAGAAGCACGCTCTCGATTTTGATGTTTTAAGTGACGAGACGCAGAAGGCAATCCGTGAATACAGACTTCAGTTCGAAGTGCCCGACCGGGTCAAAGAAATCTATACGACGGTCTTCGGACTCGATGTCTCGGAACAGAATGCCGACGGGAGTTGGAACCTCCCCGTGCCTGCAACCTTCGTCATCGACCGTGACGGGATCATCCGGGCACGCCATGTTTCACTGAACTACATGGTCCGGATGGAACCGGAAATCATCCTCGATGCCCTGCAGGGCCTGTCCTGAGTCATGTCGAAGGGATTTATTGAAGCATGCAGGAAAAGGAGAGGGGGCTTTGCCTGAAACATTTG
>CAYQVN010000144.1:0-5807 GCA_964420895.1 uncultured Nitrospirota bacterium
TTTGGTCTCTTCTCCTAAGTTTCGTGCGTGAAAAGGATCCAAGGATCAACGGAATTCAGGGTCCGAGGATTCAAGGGGTCGAGGGTTCAAGTGAAAGACAAAACACCAATAGCCGCGTTACAACTCATAGGGGCGTTGGATTTCTTGTTTTCCTCTTTCCACTTGACCCCTTGGATCCTTGACCCCTTCACTCCGAATGTCTTCAACGCTCCTTCTGGCGGTCCGCCAATTACAATTCCTCTACAGTAATTTCTTCATTGGTATAGATACAGATCCCCGCGGCGATGGTCATTCCCTCTTTGACGATCTCCGCCGCGGTAAGCTCGGTATGTCGCACGAGGGCCCTTGCTGCCGCCTGGGCATAGGCGCCGCCGGATCCGATGGCCACGATCCCATCATCGGGCTCCACCACGTCGCCGTTGCCGGAAAGGATAAAGGAGTGTTCCCGGTCGACGGCAATCATCATCGCCTCCAGCTTCCGCAGGATCCGGTCCGTCCGCCAGTCCTTGGCCAGTTCCACGGCGGAACGGGTCAGGTTCCCGCTATACTGATCAAGCTTGGCCTCAAACTTTTCAAAAAGGGTAAAGGCATCGGCCGTGGCCCCGGCAAATCCGACGAGGACCTGGTCCTTATAGAGGCGCCGGATCTTTTTCGCCCGCTGTTTCAGGACGGTATTTCCTACGGTCACCTGCCCATCCCCAGCCAGAGCTACCTGGTCCCCTTTTCGCACCGACAGTATTGTTGTTCCTCGCACTGATTCCTCCTGTGACAGAAAATCCCGGCGTAACATCCCAGCGGATGCATAAAGGCCGGGGTAATCTTTCCGGAAACGATTATTCTTTCAGATTTTCAATGAAAAGTCAATGCGCGTCGCACCAGTTTTTCCCCACCCCCAGATCGACTATCAGGGGAACTTTCAGGCTCACCACCCCCTCCATTCCCTCCCGGAGGATGGTTTTGGCCTGCTCCAGTTCGCCTTCGGGGACCTCGAGAATCAGTTCATCATGGATCTGGAGGATCATCTTCGATTGCATCTGCTCCTTCCGGAGGGTTTCGTCAATCCGAATCATGGCCACCTTGATGATGTCGGCGGCGCTCCCCTGGATCGGCGTGTTGATCGCCGTCCGTTCCCCCATGGCAATCCGGTTTTTGTTCGATCCGGCCAGTTCGGGGATAGGACGGCGGCGCTGCATGATCGTGGTGACAAAACCCTTTTCCCGGGCCTCGGCAAGGAGCCGGTCCTGATAGGCCTTGACACCGGGATAACGGGCAAAATAATTCTCGATATACTGCTCTGCCTCATAGAGGGGAATCTCCAGCTGGCGGGAAAGACCGTACTGCCCCATGCCGTAGATGATTCCGAAATTGACCGTCTTGGCATCGCGGCGCATCTCCTCGGTCACCCGTTCCGGAGGGAGGTCAAAGATCTCCGCCGCCGTTCGGGTATGGATATCTTCCTGGTTCCGAAAGGCTGCAATCAGGGTGGGATCTTCCGACAGGTGGGCCAGAATCCGGAGTTCGACCTGGGAGTAGTCGGCAGACAGAAGGAGGTTCCCCTCCTCGGCGACAAAGGCCTGACGGATCTTCCGTCCCAGGGGGGTCCGGATCGGGATGTTCTGCAGATTGGGGTCGGAACTGGAGAGCCGCCCCGTGGCGGTCACTGTCTGATTAAAAGAGGTATGGACCCGTCCCGTTTCGGGGTGGATCAGACGGGGAAGGGCATCGATATAGGTTGATTTAAGCTTCGTTAAAGAACGGTACGACAGAATTTCACGGGGCAGTTCATGCTCCTCAGCAAGCTGTTGCAGCACTTCCATATTGGTGGAATACCCGGTCTTGGTTTTCTTGATCGGTTTGATCCCCTGTTTTTCAAAAAGGATATGGGCAAGCTGCTGGGTGGAGTTGATATTGAATTCCTCTCCGGCAAGGTCATAGATTTCTTTGACCAGATGGTCAAGATTGGACTGGATCTCCCCGGACATGGAAGCCAGAAAATCGGCGTCTATCTTCACTCCCGTCCGCTCCATGCCGGCCAGAACAGGGATCAGGGGCATTTCGATCTCGTGAAAGAGGGACTCCAGATTGTTCTCGGAAAGCATCGGCGCAAGCCGCTGATAGAGGGTATAGGTGATCTCAGCGTCCTCTGCGGCATAGGCCGTGGCCTCCTCGACAGGGACCTCGGCAAAACCGATGGCCTTCTTCCCCGTTCCCGTCACCTCTTTGTAAGTAATCATCTTGTGATTGAGGTAGGTCAGGGCGAGGTCGTTCAGGTTGTGCGTCGTCCGGGAGGGATTGATCAGATAAGAGGCAACCATGGTATCGAAATAGAGGCCTGCCACCTCCGCACCGGCGTTTTTCAGCACCAGCAGGTCATACTTGATATTCTGGCCGATCTTCCTGATGGCAGGATCGGTGAGAACGGGGGTCAGCGCCTCCAGGACTTCCTGCAATGTAATTTGCTGCGGTACATCGGGGCCGGTGTGGGCCACAGGGACATAGACCCCTTCCCCCTCCTTCACGGAAAGGGAAACCCCGACGATCTTTGCCCGCATCGGATCAAGGGCCGTCGTTTCCAGATCGAGAGAGACCTCCTTCTCCTTTCGGATCCGGGCCAGGAAGGTGTCGAGGTCCCTTTTGTCAAGGATCGTCCGGTAAACCTTCTCCTCCCTCTTCTCCCCTCCGGAAAATTCCTGCAGAAGCGTTGTAAATTCCAGCTCACGAAGGAGGTCCATGAGGTCTTCCAGCTTCGGTTCGGTATACCGGAAGGCGGAGAGTTCGAAATCAACAGGAAGGGCGGTGTCGATGGTCACCAGCTTCCGGCTGATCCGGGCCAGGTCCGCATTCTCCCGGATCTTCTCCCCCATCTTCCCCTTGATCGATCCGGCTTGCGCAAGGACTCCCTCCACATCGTAGTACTGCTGAATCAGCTTAACGGCCGTCTTCGGACCGACCCCCGGAATCCCCGGCACGTTGTCCGAGGTATCCCCCATGAGGGCCATCACCTCGATCACACGGGCCGGCTCGACACCGAACCTTTCCTGTACCTCCGCCTCACTGAAGACCTTCTCCTTCATCGTATCGTAGACGCGAACCTTCGGGGTAACCAGTTGCAGGAGGTCCTTGTCCCCTGTCACCAGAACCACCTCCAGTCCCTTTGCCTCCCCCTGACGGGCCAGGGTGCCCAGGAGATCATCGGCTTCCACTCCCACCCGCTCGATGGAGGGGATCGAAAAGCCTTCCACCATCCTTTTGATATAAGGGATTTGAGGTTGCAGCTCATCGGGCATGGTCGGACGGTTCGCCTTGTACTCGGGATAGAGCTCGTGCCGGAAAGTGGGGCCCTTTGTATCGAAGGCAACAGCCACATAGTCCGGCTTCTTCTCGGCAATGACTTTCATCAGCATCCGGGTAAAACCATAAACGGCGTTCGTCGGCATTCCCTGTGAATTGGAGAGATTCCGGATGGCGTAGAAGGCCCGGTAGATGTAGGAACTTCCGTCGATCAGGTAAAGGGTCTCGGACTGGGCCATGAAACTGTCTTCCCATCAATGGATTGAGGTTCGTGCCGGATAGGCTGAACATATCGAAACCTCTGCCGATTTTCAAGGGAAATAGGGGCTTCCCCTTCAGGGAGCTTTCCGTTTCTTGACAATCGAATCTTAGCCCCCTAAGATATGGGCATGAAAAGAGAAAAAAAGAGGATACCCGCCCTCGCTTTCGTCGGGCGTTCCGGCTCGGGGAAGACCACTTTTCTGGAAAAGTTGATCCCGCTTCTCACCGCCCGGGGTTTGCGGGTGGGGGCCTTGAAGCATGCCCATCATCTGGTAGAGATCGACAAACCGGGGAAGGACTCTTACCGCCTGCGGGAGGCCGGGGCCGTTGAAGTCGTCGCCAACGCCCCGAACATGCTGGCCCTGATCCGCAAACAGAGCACCGATCTTCCCCTGCAGGAGGCCCTTGGCTATTTCCGGGAGGTAGATATTGTCCTCGTAGAAGGATATAAGGGAGAGGATCTGCCTCGGATTGAAATCTTCCGGAAGGACGCCGGTCACGAAGAACCTCTTTTTTTCTCCGGCACCCCGCCGCTGGCTCTGGTGACGGACACCCCCTTTCCGGAGATCACCTGCCCGGTCTTTGCCCTCGACGATCATGAAAACGTAGCAGATTGGCTGGAGCAGGATTTTTTACGCCGCCGCCGTCCTTGACGTGTCCGGTTCAATCTGATATACACTATCTCCAAAACTCATCCTTTATCATCATTCCTTTGGAGATCAACCCATGAAATCGATCCTCATCGCCAACCCGAAAGGGGGATGCGGCAAGACGACGCTGGCCGTGAATCTCGCATCCTACTATGCAAGACGGGGGAAAACCGTGGGACTCGTCGATCTGGACGAACAGGGAAGCGCCATGACCTGGCTCGGCCTACGGCCGGAAAAGCATCCCGGCATTGCAGGATGGCAAGCCGCCCGTGGCGGCAAGTCTTCCTTCAACGGTTCCGATGTCATCATCATGGACGGACCGGCCCGCATCACATCGGGCAAACTGGAGAAAGCCCTGAGCAATGCCCATGTCATCCTGGTTCCCGTCCTCCCCTCCCTCTTCGACATGGACGCTGTGGAACGTTTTCTGGAAGTGGTCGGCGATCTGCCGGCAGTAAAGCGCGGGAAAAAACGGATCGGTCTTGTTGCCAACCGCGTCCGCTCCAATACCATCAGTTCCCAGGACCTGAAAAAAACGCTGAAGAAGATGTCCCCCAAGGTGGTGGGAAACCTCTCCGACTCTCAGATCTACGTCCGCTCAGGAGCCCGGGGGCTGGGGATCTTTGATGTGGCCAAAAGTCAGAGCCAGCACCTCCGGGATGAGTGGAGGTCTCTGATCCGCTTTGTAAACAAAGATTAAAAAAAGGCGGAGGGATAGGAAACCTCCCGCCGCCTTTTTCTGTTCCTTCCGGCACAACCCGCTATTTTCTTTCTCTTTTCCGGATCAGCCGGACCAGTCCCAACATCCCCGTCCCCAAAAGGAAGAGGCTTCCCGGTTCGGGCACGGCCGCCATCGAGGCATGCTGGGCCACGTCTTGGGGATTGATGTCCGGATACCCGCCGCCGGAAACAAAGAGGGTAAAATCAATATCCGTCATCGGTGCCCAGTCCGGGAGCAATGCCGTACCGGGGAAGGTGATCGAGAAGCCATAGTCACCGTCCGAGATCCCGAGAGAGGTTAGATCCGTCCATTGCGTCTCGTCTGTCGACCCGTTGGTTGCATACAGCTCCACCCAGGGGGATAATCCTGCGCCCGAAGGAGGAAATACCTGGTCCCACTGGAAGACCGCCACGAATTCCACACCGATCGGGGCAAGCCCCAAGCCCGACAGGTCCCGTGAAACATTTGGATTTAAGGCAACTGGAGACGGCCCGTTATACAGAAAAGGTGCCCCGGTCGTTGGATCTTGATCGACATCCATCTGGAGCATCCCCCGAGAGAAGGACGAGATGCCACTGGGAGTCGGAGCGGAATAACCGATCGAATTATAATACATCGCGGAAATCAGCAGGTCCATACCTACGAACTGCGTCTCCACACTCTGAATATCCATGAACCCACCCGGAACCGCCCAGGGAAGATAGTCTCCCTGTGGATCATTGACCATCGTCGCCTGCACCGGAGACGCTCCGAGCCAAACGAGGCTCAGGGCCAGCAGGACAACCGATAACATGATTGATTTATTCCTATTGTTATTCTTCATGGAGTTCCTCCTCATTCTCCCTGTTGACAGGGAAGAGATATGTTAAATTTATGATTGTTTT
>CAYQVN010000145.1:0-5795 GCA_964420895.1 uncultured Nitrospirota bacterium
TTCGCCCAGGAAGTCCGGATCCTCGGCGGCCTTCGTGCCGATGACCACCCGTGAGACCTCTGCGCCGAGATAGGCGTCGATCGTTTCCATCGTCCGGATCCCGCCGCCCACCTCGACGGGGATCGAAAGTTCCCTGACGATCCTCTGGATGAGATCGAGATTTTTCGGACGTCCCTCCACGGCGCCGTCGAGATCGACGACATGGAGCAGTTCGGCCCCGAGCCCTTCCCACTGTTTCGCCATCTCCGGCGGATTCTCGGAGTAGACCGTTTCCTGATTCATGTCGCCCTGAATGAGACGGACACAGCGGCCCTCCTTCAGGTCGATGGCCGGTATGATGATCATGTGTTTTCCTTTCTTACATCAGTTTATTGTGTTGAGAATTCTTGAATTGCTGTTCTTATTGCCTCGACCACCTTCGGAATTTCCTCCTCCCTGTTGGACCGCCCAAAGGAGATCCGGAGGGTTGACGCAGCCCTTTCAGGTGAAATCCCCATGGCCGTCAGCACATGGGAGGCGACGGTGCTTTCCGTGGTGCAGGCGGCGGAGGCGGAAAGACAGATCCCCTCGCCCTCCAGCCGATCGAGAAGGGCGGCGCTTGAAATCCCCTCGATGGCGAGGCTCAGGGTTCCGGGGAGGCACTCCTCCTTCGGGCTGTTCCGGTCCACGCCCTTCACGGTCCCTGAGAGCATCTCGAAAAAATGCTCCCGCAAATGGATCAGCTCCTCCCTCTCCTGCTCCATCCTCCCGGAGGCGAGTTTCAGGGCGCAGGCCAGTCCTGCGATGGAGGGGAGGTTTTCCGTCCCTGCCCGAAATCCCCCTTCCTGGCTGCCGCCGTGGATAATCGGTGTAAGGTGGGTCCCCTCTCGGACGTAGAGAAACCCCATCCCCTTGGGGCCGTAGATCTTGTGGGAGGCGCAGGTCAGAAGATCGACATGCATCTTCTCAACATCCACGGGGATCTTGCCGATACTCTGGGCGGCATCACTGTGGAAAAGGATCTTTCTTTCCCTCAGCATTGCCCCGATCTCGGAGACAGGCTGGATCGTCCCGACCTCGTTGTTGCCGTGCATGACGGAGACGAGGATCGTTTCGTCCCGCAGGGCCTTGCCGACCGTCTCAGCTTGGACCCTCCCTCGGTTGTCGACGGGAAGGAGGTCAATCTGAAACCCCTCCGCCTTCAGGATCTCGCAACTCTCCAGGATGGCATGATGCTCCACGGCGGAGACGAGGATGTGCCGCCCCTTTTGCCGGTTCGCCCGGGCCGCGCCGATGAGGGCGAGATTGTCCGCCTCGGAGCCGCCGCCGGTAAAGACAATCTCTGACGGCTCAGCCCCGATGAAGCGGGCGATGGCCTCCCGATACTGGGCAAGCTCATTCGCGGCTGCCCGGCCGAGGGGATGACCGCTCGACGGGTTGGCCCAGAAATTTTCCGCCGTTTTCGCTATCGCCTCGATCACCTCCGGGGCGATGGGGGTTGTGGCGTTGTGGTCGAGGTAGATCGTCTCCAAGCTCTTTCTCCAATCACAATAGACCAATATAGCATAGGCCTTGCCCGATGAAAATGGGAAAATCAGCGCCTCCGTTCGAAGATAGGAGGGGGCTTTTCCCTTGACATCATTGGGTAAGGTTGATATTTTCCGATTTGGCTTAAAAAACAAATTGTTGACGGATTATTTCTCTCTCACAAGGCGGTAAATGCTCCCATGGACTATAAAGAAACCCTGAATCTCCCCTCCACCTCCTTTCCCATGAAGGCGAATCTGACCCAACGTGAACCGGAATACCTCCGCCGCTGGGACGAGATGGAGCTCCACAAAAAGATCCTTGAAAAAAACAGCGGGAATCCCCTCTTCACCCTTCATGACGGTCCTCCCTATGCCAACGGGAATATCCATATCGGCCATGCACTGAACAAGATCCTCAAGGACATCATCATCAAGTACAAGAGCATGAAGGGGTTTTATGCTGAATATGTCCCCGGCTGGGACTGCCACGGTCTCCCCATCGAACTGCAGGTAGACAAGAAGCTCAAATCCAAAAAAAAGGAGATGAGCCAGGTCGAGTTCCGGCGCAAGTGCCGGGAGTATGCGGATCGTTTTGTCGGGATCCAGCGGGAGGAGTTCAAACGCCTGGGCGGTCTCGGGGAGTGGGAGGCGCCCTACCTCACCATGGACTACCGCTATGAAGGGGCGATTATACGGGAATTCGGTCGGTTCGTCGAAAAAGGAGGGGTCTACAAGGGGAAGAAACCGATCCACTGGTGTGCCTCCTGCCGGACAGCCCTGGCCGAGGCGGAGGTGGAGTATGCCGATGAGGAATCCCCTTCGATCTATGTCCGGTTTCCCCTGGAGGAGAAGGCGGGAGAAAGAATTCCGGCCCTGGCGGGAAAAAGTGTCTTCGTCGTGATCTGGACGACCACTCCCTGGACCTTGCCGGCCAACCTTGCCGTCTGTCTCCACCCCGATTTCACCTATGTTGCCGTGGAGACTGAAAAGGATGTCCTCATTCTGGCAAAAGAGCGCCTGGAGGTTTGCATGGCAGCCTTCGGCATCGACGCATATCCGGTGATTGCAACCTTTAAGGGGAGTGAACTGGAGGGGCTGAATGCCCGGCACCCCTTTGAGGAGCGGGACTCCCTGATGATCGTAGGAGACCATGTGACCCTGGAGCAGGGGACGGGCTGTGTCCACACGGCGCCGGGCCATGGCGAGGACGACTACAATATCGGGATGCGCTACGATCTTCCCATCTATACCCCGGTGGATGATCGGGGCTGCTTCACCGACGAAGCCGGTCCCTTTGCAGGCCAGTTCGTCTTCAAGGCCAATGGACCGATTACGGAGCTCCTCGCCGAGAGGGGTCACCTCCTCGCCTCGGAGCAGGTGGGACACTCCTACCCCCACTGCTGGCGGTGCAAGAAACCGATTATTTTCCGGGCGACCGCCCAGTGGTTTATCTCCATGGAGGCCAACGATCTGCGGAAACGGACCTTGGAGGCCATCCGCAACCGGGTCGACTGGATCCCGGCCTGGGGGGAGAACCGGATCTATGCCATGGTCGAAAACCGGCCGGACTGGTGTATCTCCCGGCAGCGGAGCTGGGGGGTGCCCATTGCCGTTTTTCAATGCAGCGAATGCGGGGAATATCTCCTCGATGCTGACCTGATCTACCACGTGGCCGATCTTGTCGATAAGGAAGGGGCCGACATCTGGTTTGACCGGGAGGCGAAAGATCTCATGCCGGCGAAGACAGCCTGTCCCAAGTGCGGCGGGACCGAATTTGACAAGGAGCAGGATATCCTCGACGTCTGGTTCGACTCCGGTGTCAGCCATACTGCCGTGATCGGGGAGCGGGAAGGGCTTGCCTACCCGGCCGATCTCTACCTCGAGGGGAGCGATCAGCACCGGGGTTGGTTCCACAGTGCCCTTCTGACCGCCCTCGGGACCGGCAAGGAGGCGCCTTACAAGGCGGTTCTGACTCACGGCTTCGTGGTCGACGGCAACGGAAAGAAGATGTCCAAGTCGATCGGAAACGTGATCGCACCGAAGAGCGTGATCCAGCAGAACGGCGCCGAGATCCTCCGGCTCTGGGTCTCCGCCGAGGACTACCGGGACGATATCAAGATTTCCAATGAGATTTTAAAAAGAATGGTTGAGGCCTACCGGAAGATCCGTAACACGGCCCGTTTTATCCTGGGAAACCTGAGCGATTTCGATCCCGAGGCCGATGCCGTTCCCCGGGAGGAGATGCCCGAACTCGATCGGTGGGCCCTCCATCAACTGAACCGGTTGATCGAGAAGGTGGAGGACGCCTACGAACGTTACTCCTTCCACACCATCTACCATAGCCTCTACAATTTCTGTACCGTGGAGCTTTCCGCCCGGTATCTTGATATCCTCAAGGACCGGCTCTATGTACTGAAAGCGGATTCCCTGAAACGCCGTGCCTCCCAGACCGTTTTGCAGGAGACGATTTCCGTCCTCACCCGCCTCATGGCGCCGATCTTGAGTTTTACCGCCGAGGAACTCTGGGGAGCAATTTCGGGAGAGCAGCAGGGGGCCTCGGTCTTTCTTTCCGATTTCCCCGTTGCCGACCCCGCCGTCTGCGACGACGAACTCGCGGCCCGGTGGGATGAGATCTTTGCCGTACGTGGCGAGGTCTCCCGCGCCCTTGAAGAGGCCCGACGGGCCAAAGTGGTGGGGCTCTCCCTCGATGCTGTCGTCAATCTCTATCTTTCGCAGGAGAGGAGGGAACGGATTGCTCCCTATGCAGAGCAACTTCCGGAAATTCTCATCGTTTCTGCCGTGACGCTCAATTCCCTGCAAGAGGCCCCCGAGGATGCCCAGCCAGAAGGGGAGGTTTCAGGGGTGCGGGTGCTGGTGCGGCCTGCTGAAGGGAAAAAATGCGGCCGTTGCTGGAATTTCAGCCTCACTGTGGGCGAGGATACTGATCATCCCGAAATCTGCAGTCGTTGTGCAGGGGTGCTGCGGGAATTACAGAAATAGTCTGGACAACAACCATCATGGCGACACACCTCAGACGACTGATCACCATCGCCTCCCTGACGATCCTCTTCGATCAGGTGAGCAAGTACCTTGTCATGGAGGGGATGACCCTCGGTCAGTCCATTCCCCTCATTGACGGCTACATGAGGCTGACTTATATCCGTAATCCCGGAGCCGCCTTCGGATTTCTCTCTTCCGCCTCGGAATCCTTCCGGGTCCCTTTCTTTCTGGCCATCTCCTTTCTGGCCATCACGGTGGTACTGATCTTCTATCTTCGCAGCGCCCGGGAAAACCTGCTGCTTCAGATCGGGCTCTCTCTCGTCTTAGGGGGGGCCGTGGGAAATCTGATTGACCGTTTCCGATTCCACGAGGTCGTCGACTTCATTGATCTTTATTTCCGGCAGTACCACTGGCCGGCCTTCAACGTAGCCGACTCGGCCATTAGTGTTGGTGTCGTGGTTCTTCTCCTTGAGGCGGTCCTTGCAGCCCGTTTGGAAAAGCTGGAGGCGGCCTGATGCATCCCGTCCTCTTCAGTCTCGGCCCTTTTACCCTTCATACCTACGGTCTCTTTGTGGCATCCGCCTTTTTTGCGGCCATCTTCCTGAGTCTCCATGGGGCGCGGAAGGAGGGACTCGATCCCGACCGGATGCTCGATCTTGCCTTTTACGTGACCCTCTCCGCGATTCTCGGCGCACGGCTCCTTTTCGTGATTGTCGAGTATCCCTATTTCCTGGAAAACCCGATCCGGATCTTCAAGATCTGGGAGGGGGGGCTCGTCTTCTACGGCGGGCTGATCCTGGCCGTTGTCGTCGGAATCCTCTACATGAGAAGGCATAACATGCCGGTCATGACGGTGGGAGACATCGTGGCGCCCGCCCTCGCCCTTGCCCAGTCGGTGGGTCGCATGGGGTGCGTCTCGGCGGGCTGCTGCTACGGGAAACCGACGGACCTTCCCTGGGGGATCGTCTTTACCGATCCCACTTCCCTGGTCCCCCTGGAAAAGCTCGGGATCGCGCTCCACCCGACACAACTTTACTCCTCCGCCGGAAACCTCGGGCTCTTTCTCTTTCTTCTTCTCATGAACCGGCGCAAAAAGTTCACCGGCCAGATCCTCCTCCTCTACGGGATCTGCTATCCACTCCTTCGCTCCTTCATCGAACTCTTTCGGGGCGACCCGAGAGGAAGCCTCCTGGGAGGGATGATCTCTACCTCCCAGTTCATCAGCGGGATCGTCTTTCTCATCGCCCTGATCTTTTACGTCAGGTTACGGAAGAAGAGCGCATAAAT